>DATBUF010000115.1:0-2596 GCA_036516435.1 Pontibacter sp. | reverse complement strand
TGATGTAGCCCAGGATGTAAGATGCATAACGTCCGCTTACAGCCTCATAGCCAGGCATCTTCTGCTCCAGTTTATGCAGTATGTCCATCGACACCCGTTCTGCCATCGAAAAATGCCCCTGCACAAATAGCAGGCGGGCATAAAAACGCTGAAAGTAAGCATTGTCAGGGTACTTGGCCGCTAATGCCTGCGAGATCTTCGTCGACTCTTCCAGGTTTCCTTCCTCATTGGCGTAGATCTTCATCAGGAAGAACTTGGCCTCTGTTCCGGTATAAAATCCGCTGTTAGCCACATGGCGCAGCTGTTTTAATCCCAAACGCTTGTCACCCTCCGGGAAGAACAGCAGCACAGGGCGCAGCATTTTATAGTTTTCGTGTATCCAGATGGAATAGTAGTTGAATAATGCCTCACCGAACAGAAACTCGGGGCTAAGGCCATTGCCTGCTTTGGCAATCTCCATGTACTGAATTGCACGCTTACTGTGTAGGGTGGCCTTGCGCCAGTTGCTGCGCTCAGAGTGCAGGCGGGCCGAAAAGCCATTTGCCGCAGCCAGAAAGAAAGCAGCCTCCGTATTGTTCTCGTTTTTGTCGTATAGTTCTTCTGCTTTCTGGATGGTAGAATCCATGTAAGCAAAAAACAGGTTGTCGTATTGGCGGGTCTGGATGTTGGTAGGTACAATTTTCCACCACTGGCTCAGGCCCATCAGAAAATAGGGCAGCGGATGCTCAGGGTAGCGGCGGCGCAACGATTTAAACTGCTTTTCGGCGCGCTCATACTTAAAGTTGTACATGTTGTCTACAGCGCCCTCCAGCTCATACTGTACCTCTTTGTTCAGCAGCAGCATGCCTTTCACCTTTACAGCGGCTGGTATCACATCTACCGTCTCAATCGTAACCTGGCGCATGGCAGTGGTATCTCCTGCAGAACCCTGCTTTTGTGCCGAAGCGAAAGCAGGTAAAAGTAAACCGAGGGAGATGTAAAAAAACTTCTTCATCTGAAATTGTAAAATTCTGTTTTGCTTAAGCGCCATTTGCTACCGTAATGATAGGAAATGAAAGTACAACTTTTCTACTAATTTTGAGCTGAAACCCAAATCTACAAACATGCAACTCCTGAAACAACTCTGCCAGATACATGCGCCGTCAGGCAACGAAAAAAATATGACTGACTTCCTGCTTAACTATATCGAAATGCATAAAGTTCAGTGGAGGGTGCAGCCGGTTATAGTAAATAACGAAGATTTACAGGATTGCATTTTGCTCGTTTTCGGGGAGCCGCGTACTGCTGTTTTCGCTCACATGGATTCTATTGGCTTTACGGTGCGCTATGGCAAACAGCTCGTACCAATAGGAGGGCCAGCTACTAAAACAGGCTACAAGCTTACCGGAGCCGACAGCCAGGGTGATATAAGCTGCACGCTGAACTATAACGAAGAAGAGGACGAACTGACATACGATTATCACAGGGAAATTGAACGCGGCACCGAACTGGTTTTTGCCAGCGACTTCAGAGAAACTGACGAAACGGTGCAGAGCTGCTACCTGGATAACCGCCTGGGGATATGGGCAGCCTTAAAATTAGCCGAGACATTGGAGAATGGCATAATAGCTTTTAGCTGCTGGGAAGAGCACGGCGGCGGCTCTGTAGCCTACCTGGCAAAGCATATTTACGAAACGTACCACGTGAAACAGGCGCTGATTGCCGACATTACATGGGTGACGGAAGGTGTGCAGCCGGGCAAAGGGGTAGTCATCTCTATGCGCGACAGCCTGATTCCGCGCCGCTCGTATGTGCAGAAGATCATAACTATAGCCAAAGAATCCGGGGTGCCTTACCAGCTGGAGGTAGAAGGTGCCGGTGGCAGCGATGCCAAAGAACTTCAGAAATCCGCCTACCCCTGGGACTGGTGCTTTGTAGGTGCTCCCGAGGACAATGTGCACACGCCAGACGAGATCGTGAACAAAAAAGACATTGATAGTATGGTAAAACTATACCAGGTGCTGCTGGAGAAACTATAAAAGGAATGAAAGCATAATCCCTAACAGGAGAACAGTGGCTACGGCTAACTATAGCCAAGGTTAGGGTCAAAGAAAAATACTGTATTATGCTGCAAACAGCTGCCCGGATAGGTTAAGTAACCTTGTAAAAGCAACTATAGAACTGCAAAAGCGCGGCCCAAAGCTGCGCTTTTTTGCTTTATAACTACAACCAGCGCCGCACTTATAAAGTATAGCCTCAAATTATTCAGGATAAAGGGGATACGCGTGGATTAAGCAAATCGCCTTCTGGTAAAAATATTTGCATTATTCAAGCCAAACTTCTTTCTTTAATAGCTATATTCAAATATTCTTTAACCTTAACACTCTTAACCCTTTTAAATGGAAAATATTCTTTACGCAATTCCGGGTTTCGGACTGGCAGCGCTGATCTACACGTTTGTGCGGTCGGCTTGGGTTACGAAACAGGCGGCAGGCAACGAGCGCATGACCGAGATAGCACGCCATATTGCTGATGGTGCTATGGCTTTTCTGAAAGCTGAGTATAAAGTGCTGTTATATTTTGTAATTATCGCTTCCTTATTTTTAGGCTATCTGGG
>DATBUF010000114.1:0-1892 GCA_036516435.1 Pontibacter sp. | reverse complement strand
AGTCGCACCCGAACTATCACCATGTAGAGATAGAAGTACGCCCACTTATGCCAAAAGGCAAAATCCAGCAATAGAACTAAGGTTCTTTAAGAATCAGGGTATTGAGGATTTTGTTAATTTTGGGCAAGGATTTTCAGGACTTAAAGATTGCAGGATCACTTACTCTTAACTCAAAACTCTTAACTCATAACTAAATACCTTGTCTGTAGAAGTAAAGAACCTTACGAAGATCTTTGGTACGCAGCGCGCTGTGGATGATATTTCGTTTACAGTGGGGCAGGGGCAGATACTGGGTTTTCTGGGGCCGAACGGTGCCGGTAAATCCACGACCATGAAGATTGCTACCTGCTACCTGCCACCCACTTCCGGAACTATAGTTGTAAACGGACACGACGTGGTGCAGGACCCGATTGCCGTACGCCGCATGGTGGGCTACCTGCCGGAGCATAACCCCCTGTACCTGGACATGTATGTGCACGAGTATCTGGAGTTTGTGGCATCGGTGTACGGTCTGAAAGGCAGCGTAGCAAAGGCACGGGTGCGGGAAATGGTGGAGTTGTGCGGCCTCACACTGGAGCAGGGAAAGAAGATCGGAGCCTTATCCAAAGGGTACAGGCAGCGTGTTGGCCTGGCGCAGGCGCTGGTGCACGACCCGCAGGTACTGATCCTGGATGAGCCCACCACCGGCCTTGACCCGAACCAGATCGTGGAGATCCGCGCACTTATCAAACGCATCGGGCAGGACAAAACCGTGATCTTCTCGACACACATCATGCAGGAGGTCGCTGCCATCTGCGACCGCGTGGTGATCATTAACCGGGGCAAACTGGTAGCTGACAGCGATGTGGCCAGCCTGCAGGCCGGTAACAGCGGCGAAAAGATAACGCTTGTTGAATTTGAGCAGCCGATACAAATGCAACTACTGCAAACTATAGCCGGTGTAGTGAAAGTAGAACTGGTACAAAATGCTACCTACCGTATCACCTCGCGTCAGGATGCTGACATTCGTGCTTCTGTTTTCCGGATAGCAGCAGAGCAGAACTGGCCATTGGTAGGCCTGCGCCAGGGAGAGAACTCGCTCGAACAGATCTTTCAACAGCTGACGAAGTAATTATGAATTAGAAATTATGAATTATGAATTGAGGATGATTTGGATGAGCATTTACGATTCCACCATTCATAATTCATAATTCATAATTCGTAATTAAATAAAATGTTATCCATACTTAAGAAAGAATTTAACGGCTTCCTCAATTCGCTGATCGCTTACATGGTGATTGCGGTGTTTCTGGTGGCAACGGGGATGTTTATGTGGGTGTTCCCGGAGAGCAGCGTACTGACCTATGGCTTTGCCGACATGCAGACACTGTTTGCCATGGCTCCCTGGCTTTTCCTGTTCCTGATTCCAGCTATTACCATGCGCACCTTTGCCGAAGAAAAACGAGAGGGAACTATAGAATTGCTGCTGACCAAACCCATCACAGACCTGCAGCTTATACTGGGCAAGTACTTCGCTGCTTTGCTGCTAGCCTTGTTTGCGCTGCTGCCTACGCTGCTGTATTACTACACGGTTTATGAGCTGGGCAACCCCGCAGGTAACGTAGATTCTGCCGCTGTAGTAGGCTCTTACCTGGGACTGATGCTTTTGGCCGGCGTATTCTGCGCAATAGGTGTGTTCGCTTCGTCTATTTCCAGTAACCAGATCATCTCGTTTATAGTGGCGCTGTTCCTGTGTTACATCATCTACACGGGCTTCGATCTGCTGGCTTCCATTCCGGCGCTGGCAAGCTATAGTTACGGCATCGGGCAGTTGGGCATCTCGTACCATTACGATGCCATCAGCAAAGGCCTCATCGACTCGCGTGATGTACTGTACTTCCTGACTGTAATCG
>DATBUF010000113.1:0-2599 GCA_036516435.1 Pontibacter sp. | reverse complement strand
TATCGTTTTATAGTTAGCTTGGCTCTCTCGGGCCGAGCGGCCCCGTCTTCGGGCATCGCGCTGCTGCCTTCTTGCTATCCTCCTGCGTCGGATTGCCTGCGGCACCGCAACAAGTCAAAGGCGCTCAACCCAAAGACTGTGATCTTTTCGATAGTTAAGCTATAGTTAACTAGAGGAGTTATAGTTGCATCGCTTTTCTCGTGGTTGTAGTTCTGTAGGGACAGGTCGCGACCTGTCCGCTCATGGTCTGGAACTATAAAACTATAGCTACAGCTATAGCAATGGCAGAAGTTTATTGCTGGCGCGGGTTTGCAACCCGTGTCTTATTATGATGTTGAGTTTGTAACTCAACTGGGGCAGAGCCTCAAACTATAGCCGGCAACGGAAAGAGGCTGTAACTATAAAACTATAGCAGCGGCCTGAGCAACGCGGACTAGGAAGTCCGCAGCAGAGAGGCTTCGCACACGGATGTCCGAAACAGCACACATGGTATGTTGTTAACTATAGAACTATAGCAAAAGCAGAAATTCCCCTCTGGGTAGGGGTGGGTTATAGTAGTGGCCTAAGCTCCCATCTCATAAAACTCTTTCAGAATGACAACTTGAGGAAACTGCACTAATGGCAACTATAAACTGCAGCTAACAGCTTTAGAACAGGAGATCACTTAAAAAGCGAGACTACAGTTGCCATTTTTTACTTCAACCAACTACCCGAACAGCTCTCCGAATACATCTTCCAGTTTACTGAAAGCGTGCACTCTGATGTTAAACTTACTGAAGTCGAGCCCTTTCTTGTTGTATTTAGAAATGTAGATATCTGTGAAGCCTAGTTTTTCAGCCTCTGTAATGCGGTTTTCTACGCGGTTAACGGCACGTATTTCGCCGCCCAACCCTACTTCTGCAGCAAAGCAGGCCGTGCTTGGTATTGCCATATCCTCGAAAGATGACAGGATGGAGGCGCAAATTGCCAGATCCAGCGCTGGGTCTTCTACTTTCAGGCCTCCTGCTATATTCAGGAACACGTCCTGTGCACCCAATCTGTAGCCGCCGCGCTTTTCCAGCACTGCCAGCAGCATATTCAAACGTTTCCCGTCAAAACCGGTGCTCGTGCGCTGCGGTGTACCATAAGTGGCAGGGCTTACCAGGCTTTGCACCTCAATCAGCAAAGGGCGGTTACCTTCCAGTGTAGCCCCAATCCCAATGCCGCTAAACGCATCCTCGCGCTGCGAAATCAGGATCTCCGAAGGGTTGCTTACCTCACGCAGACCGGCACCCATCATCTCGTAAATGCCCAGTTCCGAGGTGGAACCAAAGCGGTTTTTAGTGGTGCGCAGAATACGGTAGGTCATGTGGCGGTCGCCCTCAAACTGCAGCACGGTATCTACCATGTGCTCCAGTATTTTCGGGCCGGCCAGGTTGCCTTCTTTGGTAATATGCCCGATCAGGAATACCGGCGTGCCGCTCTCTTTGGCAAACTTCAGAAGCTCTGCCGTACACTCCCGCACCTGGCTCACGCTGCCGGCTCCGGCCTCTATAAACGAGGAGTGCAGGGTCTGGATGGAGTCGACGATAAGTACCTGCGGCTGTAGTTGCTCAATTTGCTTAAAGATGTTCTGCGTACCGGTTTCAGTCAGGATGAAGCAGTCAGAAGTGGCAGCGCCAATGCGCTCGGCACGCATTTTTATCTGCTGCTCGCTTTCTTCGCCACTTACATAAAGCACGCGCAGGCCGCGCAGGCTCAAAGCAATCTGCAGCATCAGGGTTGATTTACCAATACCCGGCTCACCGCCAATCAGCACCATAGAACCCGGCACAATGCCTCCGCCCAGCACCCGGTTCAGTTCCTGGTCTGTAGTTAAAATACGGTGCTGCTCCTGATACGAGATATCGGCGATTGGCTTTGGCTTACTGGCTACCTGCCCGGAGCTGCTGCCCACTTTCCAAACGCTAGTAGGGGTGAGTTCCTCCCGCTGTACTACTTCCTCTACATAGGTGTTCCACTCGCCGCATGCAGGGCATTTGCCTATCCATTTGGCCGACTGAGCACCACAGTTCTGACAGAAGTAAGATGTTTTTATTTTAGCCATGAATGTTGTTCGTAGTTGTATATTGCTTGTTTCCGGGATGAATTTCCCGCCTTTTAAAACAACTTTCAGGTGTAAAACGGTCCTTAGCGCCACCTGAAAAAGTAGTTTTTAGTGCTCGGCTTCTACGGGTACTTCTCTGAAGTATACCCTGAAAGTAGTGCCCTTGTCGTACTCGCTTTCCACCTCAATTCTACCGCCGTTGTTCTCGATAATGCGCTTTACAATGTACAACCCGATACCGGTTCCCTCCACGTGCTTGTGCAGCCGCTTAAACATACTGAACAGTTTATGCTGCTGCTCTTTCCGGATTCCGAGCCCGTTATCAGCTATTTCTAAGACTACAAAATCGTTTTTGCGGTAGGTACTTACCCTTACGCTAGGTGCCCGCTCCTCCGACCTGTATTTAACAGCGTTGGATACAAGGTTGTACATAATGCTGCGCAGGTTTTTGCGTGCGTAGAGTATAGCTTCCACCTCAAAGTTAGTCTCTATATGGGCACCTGTTTCGTTTAT
>DATBUF010000112.1:0-11503 GCA_036516435.1 Pontibacter sp. | reverse complement strand
TGACCGAAGTAGGTTATAAAGCCCTGAACGATCAGTAGTACAAGTATAAACCTGTTAAAGTGCTGTTATTCTACTTCTTGGGAGCGTATACTTTATAGTAAGTGCATGATTCACAGTTATGTGCATCACAAAATAAAGTATAGGCATGAAGAAGTATAAAACAGCTATAGTTGGGTTGGCAGTACTGGGGCTGGTGTCCTGTACGTCGTTGTCGGAAGGGGAGGAAGGGCAGCCCGGTGTAGAGCGGAATGAGCGGGTGCGTTATGTTGGAGATGCTAATACCGGCCTGCGCGGCCGCATGGAGGAGCAGGCCAGCGAAATAAACCGGAAGCGTAACATCGAAGAAAACCGGAACTCACCGGCTATGCGTCCGCCGGAAGTACGGCCCGAGCGTTTACCGAACGCGCCCATCGACACCACCAAACACACGCCACGGCAGGTAACACCAAGACGGGCAGGCTATTAACTATAAACTATAAAAAAGCCGGGTAGAACTATCCTATAGTTGTACCCGGCTTTTTTGTGGCTGCACAGCACAGGTTATTTGTCGCTTACATCATCCGGCTCCACGTCGCCTATGTGCAGTTCATCGGGCTCCAGGTTCACATACACTTCATGGTCGGGTGGGGTAGTTTCCGATTCACGGTCAGCCGATTCAGGCGCAGGGTTCTTGCTGATCTTTTTGCTCTTACTTTCGCCCAGGGTGTCGCCATCGCCTTTTTTTATATGCGCGTTATCTTTATTTTTCATCTTAAAGTATACAGTAGGTGATGCTCTGTTTACGAGACAAGGTCGCTAAAGTAACTGCGCTGTGCCTATTTTATGCGTCAGGTAAGTATAGCAAGGCGCGCTATTTGTATATTTGCTTTTTTAAGACGAGAAATGACAACAACTACTCCTAAACGCTATACTGTAACGGCAGCACTGCCTTATGCCAATGGTCCGGTTCATATCGGGCATTTGGCCGGGGTATACTTGCCGGCTGATATTTACGTGCGCTACCTGCGCCTGCAAAACCGCGATGTAAAGTTTATCTGTGGCTCCGATGAGCATGGTGTGCCCATAACTATAAGAGCCAAAAAAGAAGGGATTACGCCACAGCAGGCCGTTGATAAGTACCACGAACTGATCAAGAAATCGTTCGAGGATTTCAACATCTCCTTTGATGTATACGACCGCACTTCTTCTAAAATACACGCCGAAACGGCTTCCGATTTCTTCCTGAAACTATACAACGACGGTAAGTTTATAGAGCAGACCACCCAGCAGTACTACGACGAGAAAGCGCAGCAATTTTTAGCGGATCGTTATATAGTAGGTACCTGCCCGAAGTGCGGCAACGAGAATGCGTACGGTGACCAGTGCGAAAGCTGCGGGACTTCCCTGAACGCGACAGACCTGATTAATCCGAAGAGTACGCTGAGCGGCGAGAAGCCTGTTCTACGTGAAACAAAGCACTGGTACCTGCCCCTGAACGAGTATGAGCCCTGGCTGCGTGAGTGGATTGTAGAAGGTCATAAAAATGACTGGAAGCCCAACGTGTACGGACAGTGCAAAAGCTGGATAGACCAGGGACTACAGCCACGCGCCGTTACCCGCGACCTGGACTGGGGTGTGCCCGTACCGGTTGCAGGTGCCGAAGGCAAAGTGCTGTACGTGTGGTTCGATGCGCCAATCGGCTACATCTCCGCTACCAAAGCCTTAACTCCGGATTGGGAGAAATACTGGAAAGACGAGGAGACCAAACTTGTGCATTTTATTGGCAAGGACAATATCGTGTTCCATTGCATCATTTTCCCAAGCATGCTGAAGGCGCACGGCGACTATATTCTACCGGATAACGTACCGGCCAACGAATTCCTGAATCTGGAAGGCGATAAGATTTCTACCTCGCGCAACTGGGCGGTGTGGCTGCATGAGTATTTAGAGGATTTTAAAGGCAAAGGCGATGTGCTGCGCTACGTGTTAGCTGCTAACGCCCCCGAAACCAAAGACAACGACTTTACTTGGAAAGACTACCAGGCCCGCAACAACAACGAACTGCTGGCTATATTGGGTAATTTCATCAACAGGGCAGTAGTGCTCACGCAGAAATACTACGAGGGTGCTGTACCTGCACGTGGCGAACTTACGGACTATGACAAGCAGGTGCTGGAAGTGCTGGAAGGAATGCCGATGGTGATTGCTGCACACATTGAGCGTTACAAGTTCCGGGATGCATTGGGCGAACTGATGAACCTGGCGCGCCTGGGCAACAAGTACCTGGCCGACACAGAACCCTGGAAGCTGATAAAGACAGATGAGGAGCGCGTTAAAACCATCATGAACATTGCGTTGCAGATCTCTGCAAGCCTGGCGATACTGATGGAGCCTTTCCTACCGGATTCTGCCACGAAGCTGCGCAACATGCTGAACATGGCCTTAGGTAATATGTGGGCTGATGCCGGTGCTGCCGATCTGCTGAAAGAAGGTCATGTGATTGGTAAGCCGGAACTGCTGTTCGAGAAAGTAGAAGATACCGCTGTAGAAGCACAGGTACAGAAGCTGCTGGATACCAAAAAGGCAAACGAAATGGCCAATGCTGTAGCCGCCCCAGCCAAAGAGAATATTACCTTCGAGGAGTTCTCTAAGATGGACATCCGCATCGGAACTATAGTTGCCGCCGAAAAAGTAGCCAAAACCAAAAAGCTCCTGAAGCTAACGATAGATACCGGTATAGACCAGCGCACCATAGTAAGTGGCATCGCCGAATTCTTCAACCCGGAGGAGATCATTGGGCAGCAGGTAAGCATACTTGTGAATTTAGCCCCGCGCGATATCAAAGGCATCACCAGCCAGGGCATGATCCTGATGGCGGAGAATGCCGACGGTTCGCTCGCGTTTGTGCAGCCTGGTAAAACGATTGTAAACGGTGGTACGGTAAGTTAAAGGCGTTTCCGAATTAAAGTATAAGCCTCACCTGTCATCCGGCAGGTGAGGCTTTTTTGTAGAGACGCACACCTCGCGTCGCCAAAGGGGTATTGGTAGAGGAATAAATTTCTCTAAACTAGTGCTGCTTATTCTTGTGCAGATTGCGATAAACTATAAGCCATGAGAACCATAATCCCAGTTTACTAACCGTACAGGCTTAATCCGGAAGGTGTTTTTATACTTCTCCATTCTGCGGCATACGCGATACCTTGCTTCTCCTACAGCATATTGAATAGAATTGCCAGGTGCCAGTTGAGCGCAGGAGGCATAAGTTGTACCTCCAGAGGCTTATCCGGCAACTATAGCTTTTGCCAGCCGTTGCCGCTCCATCTGCTGAATTACGAAGTAGAAGCCCAGCGCCGTAACTATAGAAAGCAGTCCGCAGGCCCACCAGAGTGCGTCGAAGCCATAGACGGCAACAACACTGGTACCGAGGTAAGGCGACGCCACATGCGCTGCCGAATACGAAATAGTATACAGCCCCATGTAAGCGCCACGGTTGCTCAGGCTTGCCCGCTCTACGGTTATAGTTGACATGAACGGCATGGCCAGGATTTCCGAAATACTCAGCAGCAGCACCGACATAACCAGCACACCCACTTGCGGGAAAAGGTTGAGCAGCACAAACGATAACCCCAGCAACAGCAGGCCGCCGGCAACTAACAATGCTTTCGGAGCTCTTTCGCCGAGCAGGTATACCACAATCATCTCCAGCAGAAAAACGATCATACCGTTCAGTGCCATCAGCAGGCCTATTCTACTTTCTGATAAGGCATGCACTTGTTTATAGTATAGCGGCAACGTGGAGAACAGCTGAAAGAACATGGTGGCAAACAGGCTGCACAGAACTACGAAAAGTATAAACCATGTGTCGCGGTAAGGCGAGCGGATAGTGGGTGCTTCCGAAGTAGCCGTTGTTACCTTTGGTGACCGATGCCCTTGCTGTGCTCGGAAGTATAGGAAGAAGAAAACTCCGGCTGCCATACAGGTAACTCCATCAGCAATAAAAAGCCATTTGTACGAGAGAGCAGCCAGCATACCGCCCACCGCAGGCCCCACCGAAAAGCCAAGGTTTATGGCCATACGGTTCAGCGAGAAGGCACGGGTTACGTTTTCGGGTTTGGCGTAAGATGCGATGGAGGAGGCATTTGCAGGGCGCAACATGTCGTTTACAAGGCTCACGATAAACACACCGGCTGCCATATACTCGAACTGCCGCAGGTGCAGGAGTATGAAGTACAAGCTGCCGCCCAAGGTAAGGCTCACGAACTGCACCTTAAAATGCCCGATCCTGTCGGTTAGCCAGCCACCCAGAAAAGAGCCAGCTACAGAGCCCAATCCGTAAATACTCAGTATGGCCCCGGTCTCTTTTAAACTATAGCCTAACTCCCCAGACAGATACACCCCCAGAAAAGGAATTACCATGGCCCCGCTCCGGTTTATCAGCATCACCAGCGACATCATCCAGGCTGGTTTCGATAAGCCGCCAAAAGCATTGCGGTACAGCAGCAGAACTTTCTTCATAGTATAAGTGAGTTGGGAATAATGCCTGTGGTCGGGTGTAAGTACGGTTGCAGGTATAGCAGGTACCTGTATCAGGCTATTTTTTTGTGAGGGAGCGGCTTACCTGCTGGCCCAGTTTTATAAAGCGCTGCTCATAGTAGCGGTACACCAGCTGGCTTGCCGAAATAGTAGTAATAATGGCCAGAACAATGGTAAGCCAGGGGGAGAAGCCAGCCTTCTTGGCGATAAACTTGATTACTTCATACACCAGCGGGTGCAGGAGGTACAAAGCGTAACTGATCTCTCCCAAGAGCTGTAGCGGAGCATGCAATACGTTCGGAAACGTAAGTGGCAGTTTATACATAGCCAGGCAGACAGCCAGGCATGTTGCCGCAAATATAAAGCGGTTCCAGCCGGTTACCAGGCTTACTGTATTACCGATTACCGGGTAAACCGAAAACACAACTATAGCTGCTAACAGTAGTACCACTAAAGGCAGCCATGGCAAGGTTTTATACTTTGTGAAGTGTCCGATTGCCACACCTCCCAGAAACAGGAAGATCTGGTTAAAAGGGTTTACATAGTCGCGCCACTGGGCAGAGAGCGGAGTTGTATCCGATATACTATAGAAGGCGAAATAGGCACCCAGGCCCAGTATAAGCAGGCAAACTATAGCAAAGGCAACACGGCTATACCTGGCTGCAAACAGGAAGAGCGGGAAAAACAGGTAAAACACCAGCTCGTTGCCGATAGACCAGACTCCAACGCCAATGGGCTTATCCCAGCTCACAAAACCAAACAGGCCTGTAAAGTTCAGAAGGATGCGGTCCCATTCACGCAGCTCCGGCATAATAACCAGGTACACAGGCATGATGAGCCAGAGCAGCGGGAACAATCGGAAGATGCGCTTCAGGTAAAAGTCCGTTAAGGAGGCTTTGCGGAACTGCAGGCGCGCTTCGTATACATGATACAATGTAAGGCCGCTCAGCACATAAAAAATAGCTACCCCATACAAGCCAACACGCCCCCAGAAGCTGGTCGCATCCATATGGCCTAAGGTCCAGCTTTGGAAGTGGTACAGCAAAATGCCGAAAGCAGCCAGCCCCCGCACATAATCGAGTGTTGTAACCCTGCCGGGTGCCTGTTGTACCTGTGTGGCAGCCATCCGCTTACTTGGTGTTGTAAAAATTCATGGTGCGCTCCAGCCCGATCGTGCCAAATGAAATTACCGCATCGGCAGCTTTCTCGATCAGCGTCTGCAACTCAGCCTGTTCATCGTTGCTGAAGTTGCTGAGCACGTAATCTACCTGTTTGCCTTTATGAAAGTCGTCGCCAACCCCGAAGCGCATGCGTGGGTAGTTGTTGTGCCCCAGTGTTTGCTCAATGTGCTTCAGGCCGTTGTGGCCGCCGGCACTGCCTTTGGTCCGGATGCGGATTTTGCCAAACGGAATGGCAATGTCGTCGGTAATGACCAGCATTTGTTCGGGTGTCAGTTTCGAGGTGCTGAGCCAGTGACCTACGGCCTTTCCGCTCAGGTTCATGTACGTGGTTGGCTTTACCAGTACAAAAGTGCGTCCCTTGCTTTTAATTTCTGCAACAAAGGCATGGCGGCCCGTTTCGAACTGTGCCTCGTGCTTTTTAGCAAGGTAGTCCAGCACCATAAAGCCAATGTTGTGGCGTGTTTCGGCGTACTCTGGGCCAATATTTCCCAAGCCAACTATAAGGTATTTCATACGTGTATCTTCGGGAGTGGCAGGCGCTTTTGGTGTTAGCCCCAGCCATTGTTTTATAGTATCTATAGTTGAGTTGCTCAAAATTTAATTGCTAAATTGTTGATTCTGCTGATATAAAAGACGCAACGTATTGCGTCTCTGCATGCTCCTGAATAAATCAGATGGATGTTATGAACTCCGGTTGAAGAACAATCAACAATTAACAAACAGCAATTTAGCAATTAAACCATCAACCATTTAATACAAACAAAAAATCCTGCCCTGCTTGTAGCAGAACAGGATTTTGTAATATTAAGTAGCGGTTGCTGCTTATTTCTTGCCAGCGCGGGCTTCTTCCATCTGAGCACTCTTCAGCGCACGTGGGATAGTTACCGTAGCTACTGGTGAAAGCGGGTTTGTCAGGATCTCATAAGCACCACCTGTGTTGATTTTGCTTACTTTGATTGACTTACCAAGCTCCAGTTCAGAAATATCGATTTCGATATAATCCGGCAGGTTAGCAGGAAGCGCTTTTACTTTCAGTTTACGCAGTTTCGTTACTAACTTACCACCAAGCATTACACCCGGAGAGTTACCAACCATTTTCACCGGAATTTCCATTTTAACCGGCTTGTCTTCCTTCAGTTCCAGGAAGTCAACGTGCAGCAGCATTTCATTAACCGGGTGGAACTGTACATCCTGCATCACAGCTCTGTAGTGTGTGCCTTCTATATTCAGGTCTACTTCGTATACTTCCGGAGAATAAACTAAGTCTCTGAACAGGATAGCTGGTGCGTAGAAGTGAACTTGCTCAGCGCCGCCATATAATACACCTGGTACATAAGACTCATTACGCAGTTCTTTTGTCTGCGATTTGCCGAGATTTGCTCTTTTAAACCCTATAATCTCTAAAGTTTTCATAAAAATGAATTTGTTGAATTTTTCAGGCCACAAAGGTAGGGATTTAATTGTTGATTGTTAAATTGTTGATTGTTTTTTTCTTGAAAAGTACAAACAACTATAAATCAGCCTTTGAATTCCCTACCGGGCTTACTTTTAAAGTATAGCTTGTGCCGCTTGCCGGTTATCGGGAATAACAACCAGCAAGCAACAACTATAAATCAACTACCATTTGTTGTGTTATCTGTTAGCCGATATTTGCTTTTCTATTTGAAAGCGAACAACGATTAACGAATAACAAGCAACGATTAAATGAATAGCGAACTGATCGACTCGTGCGTTACCACGTTATTGATGGCACGGGCAAATAGCTCGGAGAAGGTGAGCACCTTTATTTTAGAGCACTCCTGTCGCAGCGGAATCGTATCGGATACGACTAGCTCTTCCAGCACAGAATTTTCGATGCGCTCGTAAGCCGGGCCCGATAATACCGGGTGTGTGGCTATCGCTCTTACTGTTCTTGCACCTTTCTCTTTGAGCAGTTCTGCAGCTTTGGTTATAGTTCCGGCAGTGTCTACCATGTCGTCAACCAGCACCACATCCATACCTTCCACATCACCGATCACCTGCATCGAGGCGATCTCGTTAGCACGTTTACGGTGCTTGTCGCAGACAACCATTTCAGCACCGAAGTTTTTAGCAAACGCCCTCGTTCTTACCACGCCCCCAACGTCTGGCGAAGCAAAAATAAGATTACTGCCCAGGTTCAGGCTGCGCAGGTAAGGTACAAAAATGGCAGAACCATCCAGGTGGTCTACCGGAATATCAAAGAAACCCTGTATCTGGCCGGCATGCAGGTCGCAGGTCATCAGGCGGTCGGCACCGCACGACTGTATGGCGTTGGCCACTACTTTAGCCCCGATAGAAACACGCGGCTTGTCTTTTCTGTCCTGGCGGGCATAGCCATAGTAGGGCACCACCACAATTACCTTGTGTGCCGATGCACGCTTGGCAGCATCTACCAGCAGCATGAGCTCCATCAGGTTATCGGCCGGCGGAAATGTGGAGAGAACTATAAAAACCTCTGCACCTCTTACAGATTCGTTGTAGTGTACACCAATTTCGCCATCGCTGAAACGGGAAATGGTAAGGTCGCCGAGGGTAGTGCCATACGAAGTGGCTATTTTCTCAGCGAGGTACTTAGAGGCGGAGCCGGAGAATATTTTAACGTGGGGCATATGCTGCTAAATGCTAAGTTTTAATATTAGGTTTTAGGTTGATATGCCTGCAAAGCTACAAAATTACTTGTATAGGGTGTCCTTATTTCTGCAGATAAATAGGCTTTGTAGTAAACGAATTGTCTGTTTGTGCGGGCTGGTGCTCTAGCCTCAAAAGATCGTTGCATCTATATATTGCAAGCTGCCGTTTAATCGCTTCTGATTGCATAACCAACTATATGTAACAGAACACGAATACATCATAATAACCAGTGAGTAGCGACGGGCTACTACACATTTCAGTACCTATGGATGAAAGGACCAATTACGACATATTAATGAAGCTGATCGACCAGACAAGTATGATCTTGTTCTCTTATGATGTTGACAGCAAAACCATTACTTTTTTGAACAACGCTTTTGCCAGGAACCTGCGACTGCCGGTGGAGCAGGTTGTGGCAAACCCTGGAGTATTGTTAGAATGGGTGCACCCCGATGATAGAGCTTACCTGCAGGAAGAATACCGCGAGCTGCTGGCAGGGAACGGGAGGTACAGGCTAGAGTTCCGGCTTGTGCTGCCCGACCAAACCGAAAAGTGGCTGTTGCTGCAGCCACTGCTTGTAACACGTGGCAATGGCAGCAGGTTTGTAACAGGCTTTGTAGAGGATATAACAGCTCTGAAAGATAACATCAGGACCCTGCAGAAGTTTGCTGCTAAAAAGAACTCTATTTTAGAGATTCTGTCGCATGACCTGGCGGGGCCACTTGCCAATATCGGAGCTCTTGCCGAACTGCTTTCTGATTATACCCGGGAGTATGAGAATGAAGAGCTTGATAAAGTGATCCGGCTGATACGCGAGAGCAGTGAGCGAAACGTGCGAATGATACGTGAATTTGTGCAGCAGGAGTTTCTGGAATCTGCCAACTCAGAACTGTTTAAACAGCGGGTAGACCTGGTAGAGAAGATGATAGAAGTAGTGGAACAGTACAAAAGCAGTGAAGAGCGTATTCAGAAGGAATTCAGGTTTACGTACTCCAGCGGTAAGGTGTACGTGCACATCGATCAGAATAAATTCATGCAGGTAATCAATAACCTGGTCTCTAACGCTATAAAATTTACGCCCGACAACGGCATTATAACTATAGACCTGCTGGAACAGAAGGATACCGTACTGATAACAGTAAAAGATAACGGTATCGGAATTCCGAAGCATTACCACGACCAGCTTTTCGAGAAGTTTACAAAGGCACGAAGGGAAGGGCTGCGCGGCGAACCCTCAACAGGGCTGGGCATGTCCATCATCAAAACTATTGTGGAGTGGCACCATGGCCGTATCTGGTTCGAGAGCGAGGAGCAGGTAGGTACCACGTTCTACATCGAAATACCAAAAGAGTAAGGGTGCTGCACCAAGCCGCTGATATGACAGGCATAAAAACAAAAAAGCCCTTAGAGTTCTAAGGGCTTTTTGCGTTGTCCGACCAGGTTTCGAACCTGGACTCTTCTGAACCAAAATCAGACGTGTTGCCAGTTACACCATCGGACAATCTCTACTAAACTTCCGTGCCGTAGCACCGTTGTCGTTTGATGATGCAAATATAGGGAGACGATTTTAAACTGCAAACTTTTGCTCTAAAATTTTTCTAAAATTTAAGTCTAAAATCTGCTTCAGCGTTGTGTCCTGGTGTTTTTATGCTGCTGTAATGCCATTCAGAAGGGCACCCGGAATGTAGTAATTATAGGGAACTATAGTTTCTAATTTCGTGAGATTCACGGCCTTATTTTGGAATGCCCGCTAAAGCTCAGCCTGTTTTACGGGAGCAGCTGCAACTATAGCGCAGGGCTGGCTCTCGCTGAATAAAAACCCAACTTTTCTGAAATTTTATTTGGCTCCACAGCAGGGTTGATACTTTTGGCATCTAAAATTTTTGATTAAATGAAAAGATGTGTCACCTCCTGCGTCCGGTTCCGTAAAGAAGAGCCCTTATCCCTTATCGCTATGCCAACTAAAACATCAAACCAGGAATTAATTACTACCACTTGCGGGCGGCAGCTCGACCTGAGCACCACCGAACTGGTGATTGAACGCTCCAATAGCTTGTTCAGCTACAACATTCACAAGCTGAAAACAGGAGAGTATATTATTGCCGAAAAGTTTTATGCCAACCCTTTTAACAACAGGTACATCTTGCTGAACGACGAGCAGATAGAGCTGCTGAAGAACTTATAGTGCTGTGGGGATTTGCTGTTGCACATTTTAGGTAACGTATTTAAGTTTATCTAACTATAAAATAATATAGACTATGGCGGGTATCTCAAATCTCTCCCATACGGTTGCCTTGTTTCTGTTAATCAGCTCGGGCGGTAGTCCGGCGGTTCAGGGGCATGGCATGGCAGCAGCTTATAGTTTGCCGAAATCCCTGATCAGTGCGGTGCAGGATACAACTAACGTGCAGCAACAGAAAACTGCAAAGAAAAAGCAGCGGTCTACTGGCAAGCAGGAGGCCAAAACATCGAAGGTGTTGCTGAAGCGGAATGTGAAAAGCGCCTCGCTTGTAAAAAAGAAGGGCGGAGAAAACTTAATAGAGGTGGTCGTGATGGACTCCGGGGTGCCCTTACGCAACCTGCTGGACCTGCAGATGACCGGCAGCAGCGGTTCTACGGAAAGCTTAAGCAATTACCAGGCGTTCAGAAATGTATCGCTGCCGTTTGAGGGGTACATCAAATTTAAATCAGCCAATAAGATGGGAACCGTTGTATACGACCGCGAAGTGCGCTTTACTATAACAGAGGCCGGCAAGTGGCAACTGCGGATTGATGTGTAAGCGCTTGTTTGCATCTTAAATAAGAATGCCCCGGAAGCAGGAATGTTTCCGGGGCATTTTTATAGTAACTATAGTTGGCTTACTATTCGGCTACCTGGCCGCCGCCAGTACCTGTAGCGCGCCTGCGTTCGCCGCCTTTTTCAATTTCACGGTTTATCTCCGGAATGTCTACTGTCTGCGAAAAATCGCCGAGGAGGTGTTTGGAGAAGTAGTCTCCCATCATCCAGAAGAAGTACTCCGTCATGTCTCCGAAAGCGTGGCGCTGGCCTGGCAGTAACATAAAGTCGAAGCGCTTATTTGCCTGAATCAGCGCATTAGCCATACGGATGGTATTGGCCGGATGCACGTTGTTGTCTACATCACCGGTTACCAGCAGCA
>DATBUF010000111.1:0-9413 GCA_036516435.1 Pontibacter sp. | reverse complement strand
TTGTCGGTTTTCAGAAAATTAAGTTGGAAAATGATCCCTGCTGATTTAAAAAGCCTGAAAATGAGCTTGCATTCTCAGGAAAAACAAGGCTTAAAGACCACAATCTCCATTTCTGAAAAAGATATGGGACAGGATAAGGTTGCAAACCCGCGCCAGCAGCCTGAGCTATAGTTGAGGCTATAGTGCTATAGTTGCTGCTGGTATAACCCACCCCTACCCCTCCCGAGAGGGGACTTTTCTGACATTGCTACAGTGAAAGTTATAGTTCTATAGTTCCAGACCAAGAGCGGACAGGTCGCGACCTGTCCCTACAGAACTACTACCACGAGAAAAGCTATGTAACTATAGCTCCTCTTCCAACTATAGATGAACTATCGAAAAGATCACAGTCTTTGGGTTGAGCGCCTTTGACTTGTTGCGGTGGCGCAGCCAACCCGAGGCACGAGGGTAGCAAGAAGGCAGCAGCGCGATGCCCGAAGACGAGGCCTCGCGGCCGTGAGCGCACCAAAGTAAACTATAAAACGATAGGCAAGTAAAGCTCCCAGGAATACAAAATGCTATGAAACTATAGCTCTGTGGCAAGTTGCGACTATAGCCAACTGTAGAACGATAGCTAAACAGCAAGCAACCTACAACTATAGCCAACTATAAAACCTAATGACAATTACAATACTTCAACCCGACCTCCAGTTATCAATTCTAAATAAAACCCTTACCTTTTAACCTTATAAATTAACGCTGCCAATTTATTACCTTTGCAGGGATGAGAGTAGGAATTATTTTCGGTGGCCCGTCGCGTGAACGAGAGATCTCGTTTGCAGGTGGCCGTACGGTTTACGATAACTTAGATAAAGCACTGTTTGAGGCTGTTCCCGTGTTTGTGGACAGTCTGGGCAATTTTATACTGCTGGACTGGCAATACATTTACAAAGGCACGATCCGGGACTTTTACCCGCCTGTAGATGCCTTGCCGGAAAGTGAACATGGCTTGCAGGTATACCTGGAGTCGTTGGGGGAGTTGAGCATAGCGGAGCAGGACAGCATTATTGCCAAAGCAGGCAAGCGTCTGCAGCCAAACGAGTTTAAAAAGCACTTCGATTTTGCGTTCCTGGCACTGCATGGGCCTTATGGCGAAGATGGCAGCATTCAGGGGTTGCTGGAGTGGTACCACATTCCGTATTCCGGCTCCGGTATATTGCCGTCTGCCATCGGTATCGACAAGGTGGCGCAGAAGGAGATGCTGAAACAGCACGGCTTCCCGACACCCGATTACCGCATCATCAACTATAGCCAATGGGCTGAGAAGCAGAACCGACCACAAATATTTGAGGAACTGGTAACTAAGCTTGGTTTGCCACTGGTGTTAAAAGCGCCGCATCAGGGATCTTCCATTGGGGTTTCTATTATAAAGGAGCATGATTTTGCAGCTTTTGAAGCAGGCGTAGAGCGGAGCTTCTTTACCAAAACCATTTACAAGAGCCAGTGGCTGGCGATGGGCGAGGAGAAGCAGCTGATGAGCATCAAACAACTGGTGGATATTCGTGAAGGGATCGGCATGCCGGTGCAGTTGGAGAACGGAACTATAGTTTACCACCCGGAAGCGCTGCTCAACCACATCAACAACACCTTTAATACCACAGCTACAGACAGCCTTACACTGACCAACATTGAGCACGAGCAGCAGGTGCTGGTTGAGGCTTTTATAAACGGGAAGGAGTTCTCCTGTATCGTGGTGCAGGATGAGCAGGGGCAGCCTATTGCCTTGCCGCCAACCGAGATCGTGAAGGGCAGCGAGGTATTTGACTATAGATCGAAATACCTGCCGGGCCTGAGCCGTAAAATTACACCGATCAACCTGCCAACCGAGCAGATCCAAACTATAAGACAGGCTACCAGCCGGTTGTTCACGGCCTTCGGGTTTAACGTGTATGCGCGCCTGGATGGCTTTATTACCGATAGTGGCGAAATCTTCCTGAACGACCCGAACACCACATCGGGGATGCTGCCTTCGTCATTCTTCTTCCACCAGGCTGCCGAAATCGGCTTGAATCCTTCGCAGTTCCTGACTTACATTATCCGCACCTCGGTTGCTGAACGACTGAAGACGGGCAAAAACACTGTGAAGCTGACAAAGCTGCTGGCTGCGCTGGATAAGAGCATAAAGGAAGAGCAGGCCCATCGTCACGATAAAATTCGTGTAGGTGTGATTATGGGCGGTTACTCGTCGGAACGCCATATTTCGGTGGAGAGTGGCCGTAATATTTATGAAAAGCTTTCTTCGTCGGTAAAATATGAGCCGGTTCCGGTCTTTCTGACAGGCAGCAACGAGGCCCACCGCCTGTACACGATTCCGATCAACATTATGCTGAAGGACAATGCCGATGACATTAAAGAAAAGGTGCTGTACTTTGAGAATGGGGGCAAACCGCACCCGGTGCTGGCCCAGATCGTGGAAGAGGCCGAAACTATAACCCGCAAGTATACCGGCAGCACCTTGCAGGACCCGCAGCGCATTAGCTATACCCAACTCAAGAACCTGGTAGATGCGGTGTTTATCGCGCTGCACGGCCGCCCGGGTGAGGATGGTGCTCTGCAGGCGGAACTGGAGAAACTGTACATTCCGTACAATGGGTCCGGTATCCGCTCGTCGCAGATCACGATCAACAAATACGAAACCAACGAGATACTGGCCAAACATGGCGTGCCGGTTGCCAAGCACATGATGGCCATGAAAGAAGACTGGCTGCAGGACAAAGAAGCCTTCTTTCAAACTATAGAAGCCGCATTTCCTTATCCGTTCATTGCCAAGCCTGCCGACGATGGGTGTAGCTCTGCCGTGAAAAAGATAAAGAACCGCGCCGAACTGGAAGCCTTTACCACGCTGATCTTCCGCGAAATGGAGGAGCTGGATACCGAATGTGCCCGCACGTTGTCGCTTGGGTTTAAGGAGGAATTTCCGAATAAACAGGGCTTCCTGGTAGAAATGCTGATCTCTAAAAACGGCGCCAAGCACTTCCTGGAAATTACAGGCGGTTTGCTGACTACGCATGGCCCGGATGGCAGCGTGCAATACGAGGTATTTGAAGCCTCAGAAGCCCTGGCAGAAGGCGAAGTGCTGAGCCTGGAAGAAAAATTCCTGGCCGGCGAAGGGCAGAATATTACACCGGCTCGCTATGCGGCTGACCCGGAACGCCGTCAGAAGATATCGGATAAGGTAAAAGAAGACCTGAAGCGAGTAGCCCAGATCCTGAACATTGAAGGTTATGCCCGTATCGATGCCTTTGTGCGCGTGCTGGAAAACGATGAAGTGGAAACGATCATCATTGAAGTAAACTCGCTGCCCGGCATGACACCGGCCACCTGTATCTTCCACCAGACCGCCATCAACGGGTACAAACCATACGACTTCATCGACCGCATCCTGACCTACGGCGTGGAGCGCACCAAAATGAAAGCGACAGTGTAGAAACGCAATACTTTGCGTCTTAATAGTTAGAAAGTTAAAAAGTCCATAAGTTAGAAAGTTGGTTTATAGTTAAGAGATAATCTTTGTAGGGACGCAATACGTTGCGCCTTATACTATAGCAGATTAACAATTTAACAATCCAGCAATTCAACAATTAAATATATGTTAAAAGCGAATTCGTTTGTCGATGTTCTGAAGCATCTGGCAATTATGGCAGTGATAGTAGGTGTGCTGGTAGTCGGCTTCTTCTACGTTTACCTGCCTTCTTCTACCAACCACGGCGAGAGCGTGCCGGTACCTAAAATAACAGGTATGCTGCTGCCCGATGCCGAAGCCTTTCTGGAAGAGCAGAACCTGCGTTACTTTGTAAACGACTCCAGCTACAACTCGGACCGCAAACCTTTCGAGATCCTGACGCAGGACCCGGCGCCGGGCGCGCAAGTAAAAGAGGGCCGTAAGATCTACATCTCGGTGAACATGAAAAATCCGCCGATGATTAAAATGCCGAAGCTGATCGATGGTTCTGTGAAAAATGCAGAGCTGATTCTGAAAAGCTACGACCTGAAGATCGGTAAAATAACCAATGTGCCGGACCTGCAGAAGAATGCCGTGCTGAAGCAATTTGTGAACGGCAAGGAGGTAGCGCCGGGCCAGAACATACCAAAAGGATCGGTAGTAGACCTGCACGTGGGCGATGGCCTGGGCAATACCGAGTTTGAGGTGCCGGAAGTGGTAGGCATGCCGGTAGACGAGGCATCCGTGCTGCTGGTAGGGCAAGGGCTGCAAATCGGCAACATCCTGTATGTGCAGGGCAGCGGCCAGCCGGATGGCACCGTGCTAAAGCAGCGTCCGTTTGCTGAAGTGGGTGCCAAAATCAGGGTAGGGGAGCTGGTAGACCTGTGGGTGGCCGGAACCGAACCTGTAGATGCCATTGAGTAAGCTTTTCGTAGCAACTATAGCACAGCAAACTATAGCACAGCGCCTGCCAGTAATGGCGGGCGCTGTTGTTTTATGGCAACTATAACTTACCTGCTCTGGTAAATTGCGTAAAACGGTTGGCCTGCGTGTTCAGGTACCTATAGTTTAAAAAAGACTTACCAGCGCGACACGTGAACAAAAAGGTAAAAATAAACTCCTTTGGCAGCCGGACCAGGTTACTGCAGCTAGATGATGATGTGGTCCGGTTCTGTGGTAAAAGCATCAACAGAAAAGAGATAACCGGAATCAAATACTGGATCAGCCAGATCGTGTTCTATCGTTTCAGCCTGGGCCGTAAATACCACATCGGGTTCAAAACAGCCGACGGACAGCTGGATCTTGTTTTCCGGAGCTTCTTCGGTATCTCAAACAAATACTTTATGAAGTTGTGCGACAAGGTACTGGATGAAATATGGGAACCAGTGACGGACAAGCTCTTTAGGGAAAGCACAGGCTTGCTGGCTGCCGGCCAACCTGTTGATTACGAATACTGCCAATTAAACAGCCAGGGCGTGCTCTTACCTAAAAAGCAGCAGCTGATAACCTGGGATGACCTGGTGTACGAAGACAAGCACGACAGGCTGGTGCTGAGCAGCAGGAGCAATCACGGCATCTGGACCAGCTTTGAGTATGAAACTTACTGGAACATAGATGTGCTGGCAGCAGTACTGGACTGGGTTACGCAGGAGGGCGGCCTGGAAGAAATGCCGCCAGGGCATACACGTTAGCAAAGCCCCGCACGTTTTTAAGTTATAGTTTAAATCCTTACCTTTTACACTTACACCGCAGCCTTACCTATGAAAAAACCGATACTGCTGGCCTTACTACTTTGGAGTACCGGAGTTACAGCCTGGGCCCAGGCTATGCTTGTGCCCCTGACCTCGGAGCAAAGGAGCAGCACGGCTATCAGGAGTTTGAGAACGGCGGCTCCTGCTGCCCTTAACCTGCCTTTTTTCGATGACTTTGCCACCGCTGAAACTGCTCCTGACCCGGTACGCTGGCTAAATGGAGGCGTGTACGTTAGCAACCGCTTTGCAGACCGGCCTGTTACCAAAAATGCAGCTACTTTTGATGGCGCAGATGCGGCAGGAAAGCCTTATTTGCCTGGAGCAAACACGCCCGGCCCTTCTGATACGCTTACAACACAGCCCATCCGTCTCGGAGCGCTTTCTGTAGCTGATTCTGTTTACCTGAGTTTTTACTGGCAGTCGGGTGGGCTGGGCGATGTGCCTGACCGGACAGTAGAGAACAGCTATTACCTGGTGCTGGAGTTTAAAGATAATACTGGCAACTGGCAGCAGGTATGGCGGCAAAATGCCGAGGGCAGCACCACTCCCTTCCGGCAGGTGTTTGTTGCGTTAAAGGATGCCCGCTATTTGCATGATACTTTTCAGTTCCGTTTCCGCAATGTGGGAGGGCGCAGTGGCCTCACCGATGTCTGGAACGTGGACTACGTGGAGCTGGACCGTAACCGCCGCAAGGGCCGCAACACCACGCGCGACATTGGCATCAGCCAACCGGTTTCGCCACTGCTCCGGAACTATACCGCCATGCCGCTGCACCAGTTTCTGGAAGACCCGGCCGGGGCGCTTGCCGATTCAGTTACAGCAACTATAAACAACCTGGGCGATGTGCCGGGGGCGATCAGCTGGCGGGGCTTTGTAAAATTAAAGGATGCAGCCAACGCGGATACTTTCCTGCTGGAGCAGGGGCTTATACCTGCCAATGCGCGCCAGTTTAAAATAGCCGGCAAACCGCGCATTTCGCAACTGGCCTTGCCTTCCGGCAGCTTTACCTTACTGCATGGGTTTAAAGTAAATACCCGCGAGCAAAACCCGCTGCAGGCTGCCAACGACACCACCTACCGCGCCACTACCTTCGCCGACTATTTTGCTTACGACGATGGAACTGCTGAAGCAGGCTTCGGGTACCCGGCGCAGGGCACCACCACGCAGGTTGCTACACGCTTTGAACTGGCAAAAGCAGACCAGGTACGCGGCTTCAGGATTTACTTTCCGCGGGTGGGTGTGAACCACGAAGGCCGGGCAATTACGGCGCGAATCTGGGAAGAAAATGACGGAATACCAGGCAAAGTGCTGCATCAGCAGGATTTTACCATCACCTACTCCGAGGGAGACAACCAGTTCTATGAGGTCATCTTCACGAAGCCTGTTCCGGTGCAGGGCGCCTTTTACCTGGGCTGGAGCCAGCCGGCCAACCAGTTTATCCTGTTCGGTTTTGACAGGAACAACCACGCCCCCGGCACCCGTTTTCTGTGGAGCAGCCAGACTAACTGGTATGCTGATACATTTCTGGAGGGCGCCGTGATGATGCGGCCGCTGATGACCGGAACAGCGCTGGGCATAGAAGACGAAACTCCGCTGCCTGCGGCAATTACCGTGTACCCTAACCCAAGCACAGGTATTGTGCTGGTGCAGGGGCTATACCGCACGTTACAGGTTTTTGATGTGACAGGGCGAGAACTGCACCGGCAGCACCAAAATGCTCAGGGAAATACAGTAGATTTGCGACACCTGCCGGCAGGTATGTATACTTTCCTGATCGAAACAGGCAAAACAGTTATCACTAAAAAAATTATTCTGAAACTATGATCACGACGGATATTACCGCTGACGAACTGAAAGAACGCTTAAGCAAAGGCGAAACACCAGTAATTATAGATGTACGCGAAGATTGGGAATACCAAGAGAGCAACATTGCCGGTGCACAGAACATACCTCTTGGCACGCTGCCACAGCGCCTGGAAGATTTAGAGGACCTGAAAGAGCAGGAAGTAATTGTGCATTGTAAATCTGGTGCGCGTTCGGCTACGGCTAAGGCTTACTTACAGCAGCAGGGCTTTGCGAATGTACGCAACCTGTTGGGCGGTATTCAGAACTATAAGGGCTAAGTACCCCATGCCATAAGTGTAAACCCCGTTGCGGCTGAACTATAGTTGCAACGGGGTTTATTTGTTTATTTTATGACGAATGGCGTAGGACTGAAGCAGAGCAGGAAGATCACAAATGCTAAAATGCCCAGCACCCTGCGTAGCGGCGTAAGCGGGCGCTCGTCGGGGCAGGACGGGTGAAACAGGCCCATTACACGGGAGAGCAACAGCCCGAATACCAGCCAGCCACTATAGCCGCTTATCCCCGGAAACAGCAACGACAACCCCACCTGCACCAGCAGGACAATGCCTGCACTATAAAACGCATATCTTAGTTTCGGCACCGCCGGTTGCAGCACAAATACCAGGTACAGGGCGTATGTAGGCCATATCCAGATGTACCCTGCCCAGTCGGGCAAAGTGGCTGCCATGCTGTACTGCAGCATCAGCATAAACAAGCCCGCACCTATACTATAGCGACTGCTGCCTGCCAGTTTCCGGAAGGCCCAGTACGTGAAGGGCACTACAACTACAAGCAGCTCATCGGCCCATAGTGGCTTCTCAAGCGGATCAACTATACCCAGGCCGGCATAGAGTACAAACAACCCAAAGAACACGGGAGAGAGCCTGTTAAAGCGCTTATATCCCAGCAAACCATACAGCACATGCCCACCATCCAGCTGCCCGATCGGTAACAGGTTCAGGGCTGTAAAGAACAGGGCCAGGTACCCGGCAAAAAGGATCGGGTAGTGTATGATTTCGTAAGCATTGGGCACCAGCGCCGGGTCTGTGGCAACGTACTTCTCGAAGAAAAGGAAAAGCAGGTTTTTGCCCAGCGCGAAGTTCCCGATTCCCTGCTCATACACGTAAGCGGCATAGTTGAGGCCATACTGTTCATACTCAGGGTGAATGGTAAAGATATGTTCCGGTGCCGGGAGGTGGGTAAAACCATACCACAGCAGGGGAATGGCCACTACAAACCCGGCCAGCGGACCGGCAATCCCGATATCGAAAAACTGCTGGCGTGAGAAGATACGGCTCTTAATGCGTATGAAAGCTCCCATGGTGCCAATGGCAGCTGTTATCCCGAACCAAAGCGGAATGTAGTAAGGCAGCGTAACACGGGTGCGGTAATGCCGGGCCGTGAAATAATGGCCGAACTCGTGCACGGTGAGCACCCCCAGAAAGGGAATAGCGAAGTATAGCCCCGCCGCTAACTCTGCCCACGTCAGGCTACCCGACCAGGTAAAGCCTGCCGGGCCGGCAAAGAACAGCTTCCCCGTCATCCATTCGGCGCCGGCAATGGTAGTGGTTGTAAGCGTAACTATAAACAGCAACAGGTGCAGGCCATAGCTGCGCTGCTGTTTAGAGAAGAGCATCCTGGAAGAACTTGTTTATAGTTAGTGGTGGCTGCAGATGCAGTGCGTGCAAACCAACTCTGCGGGCACTCTCCACGTGCTGTATGCTGTCGTCTATAAACAGGGTTTCCGCTTTGTTCAGGTTATTCTGGTCCAGTATCAGTTCAAAAATAGCAGCATCTGGTTTGCGCTTGCCCACCAGGTGCGAGTAGTACGTCTGCTCAAACAGGGCATCCAGGTTCGGGATGGTAAAGCTGTGGGCCACTATCTCGTTAAACTTTTTAAGGTGAATGGCATTGGTGTTGCTCAGCAGGAATAATCTATAGTTCTTACCCAGTTCCTGCAGCAGGTCTATCCGCTCTTTCGGGATGTCGAGGAGCATGGCATTCCAGGCGGCATCTATCTGTTCATCGGTAGCATCCAGGTCGTAGGCTTGGCGCAGGTTATCGTGGAACTCCTGGCAGGTGCTCTGCCCGGTTTCGTACAGGTCGAAGAGGTGCGACTGAGCTTTCTGGGTAAATTCCATAGCGCTGCCGTTGCGGCTGTACTGCTGCAGCTCGCGTATGCTCTTGTTGTAATCCAGGTTAATGATAACCCCACCGAGGTCGAATATAATATTCTTAATATTTTGTAGATCCACAGAAAAATTTTTGAGTTGCATTTGAAAATCTCAGTACAAATATGTAGAATTGCACTCCCAAATCAAAGAAAGCACTTGTAG
>DATBUF010000110.1:0-5672 GCA_036516435.1 Pontibacter sp. | reverse complement strand
AAGGTGCGGTTCGAGCCAGGTCCAGGTTCTTGGGTACCTTCAGGGTATAGTTCTCATCCACTACAATCTGCGACGAGTACCCGCCATAAGTTATCGTTTTACCATCGCGTTCGTAGCTGCTGTAAGTGCCTACATTTTGTACTTCGCAGTACTGCTCCAGGCCCTCTTTGCAACTATGGCACTCGCGACAGGAATCTACAAAACAGCCTACACCGGCCAGGTCGCCTTCCTTAAACTTGGTTACCTTTTTGCCTACCTTGGTTACCACCCCCACAATTTCGTGGCCGGGTACCAGCGGGTACATGGCGCCACCCCACTCGTTGCGCACCTGGTGCAGGTCCGAATGGCATACGCCGCAGTACTTTATTTCGATCTGCACGTCGTGCTCTCCCACTTCGCGGCGCTCCAGGCTCCACGGCCCCAACGGGCTTTCTGCATCAAAGGCAGCATAGGCTTTTGCTTTACTCATAGTTTGTTTTGGTTTAATGATGAATGAACAGGTACTGGTATGTTTTGTTTGATCTTTCAGAAACGGCTATAACCTGATGCTGCAGAAGTTTACAGGCATACCGGTAACTCCCGGTTTTACGGCAAAGATACCACCGCTGGCCGGATATTTCCTCAGTTGCTCTTCTGACAGCCCTTCTCTGCCGGTGGTAATGTACAGGGTGTCCAGGTTTTTGCCCCCAAAGGCACAGGCTGTAGTTTGCGGAACGGGCACAGCTATTTTCTGCAGCAACTCTCCTGTTTTTGGATTATAGCAGCCTACCGCCCCGCCCTTGTGCAGGGCTACCCACAGGTTACCTGCTGTATCGATGGCCATGCCATCCGGCGAACCTGCTTCCTTTGGCACCTCCACCACTACCCTGCCACGCGCTATAGTTCCTGTTTCCAGGTCAAAATCAAAAGCCTGCACCTGTTGTGTGTGCGTGTCAATAAAGTACATTGTTTTATTATCCGGAGACCAGACAATCCCGTTCGCTATAGTCAGGTTATCCAGCACCTGGTCTATGGTGTTGTCCAGGTTTATGCGGTACAGCACGGCGGCTCCTTTGCGGGTGTCCAGTGCCATTGTTCCTACCCAGAACCTGCCGGCAGCATCGCATTTGCCATCGTTAAACCGGATGTCCTTTTCCCGGATCGGGTTAACTATAAAAGTAAGTTCCCCGGTGATGGTATCGAGTTTATGAATGCCGTTCTGCAGCGCCACCAGCACACCGCCCTGCACTAAAGGCACTACCGTACCGATCCGCTCTTTTACATCAAACTCCTTTGTCTCTTTAGTTTCAGGGTTAAAGATGTGCAGTTTGCGGCCTTCAATATCCACCCAATAAAGTACATCCTCTGTCGGGTGCCACAGTGGTCCTTCTCCCAGGGTTGCCCTGGCCTCCAGCACCAGGGTAGCTTCTTTAGTTTGTCGTGTATTGCTCATGCAGCAGCGGCTATAGTTTTCGTATCAGGATGTTTCTGAACCATACTTCGTCGCGGTGGTCCTGCAGCACAATGTGCCCGGACCGGAAAGTACCGAATCCCGGATAATCCCTGAATTTGCTGTTTGCGATCAGTTCCTGCCATTGCCTGTCCCAGAGGGTGGTGGCTATGATCCGTTCGCCATTCTGGTAAAATTCCAGCCTGCCGTTGTCACAGATAATTTCGGTGTGGTTCCAGGTTTCGGCAGGGCGGGCATTATCGGGCGTACCGGCAATCAGGTCGTACAGGTCGCCGGCTTTGCGTTTGGGTATTTTCGCATCAGGGTGGCGTTCGTTGTCGAGCAGCTGCATTTCGGGTCCTGTCATCCAGGTACGTTCATACTTTTCAGGCTCATCCTGCACATAAAACAGGAGGCCGCTGTTGCCGCCGGGTGCCACTTTCCACTCCAGCTTCAGGTGAAAATGCTCGAAAGCCTCATCACTCACCAGGTCGCCGCTGTCCGCGCCATAGGTTTTAGACGCAGGCGCCAGGTGCAACACACCTCCTTCTACCTTCCAGGCGCTGGCTGCGGTATTGCTGCCATAGCTATGCCATCCGCTGGTGTTTTCTCCGTTAAATAGTGCTACCCAGCCTGTTTTATAGTTGCTGTTATCCAAAACGTTTACGCTTACGAACCATAGTTAAACAGAAAAACCAGGTAGCTACTGTACCTGGTTTTATTTTACTCCCTGCGTTACTTTCTCAGCGAGAGCACGTATTTGGCCATTTCCTCAGCATCTTTCTTGCCCAGATCGGCATGTGGCGGCATTGGTATCTGGCCCCAGACACCAGCCCCGCCTTTTATAATTTTCTGTGCCAGGTAATCTACGTTCTTGTCGTTAAACTCATACTTGTCGGCCACTTCCTGGTACGATGGCCCCACTACCCGCTGGTCTACCTTGTGGCAGGTAAGGCAATCCGCTTTGGAGATCAGGTTGGCGCCCAGTTCATAATTGCCTTTAGGTGCAGTTGTAGCAGAGGCCGTAGCTTTTGTACCATCAGCAGGAGCAGCGGCGGAATCAGTCAGATCGTTTACGGCGGCATCAGAGTCCACCTTGGTCTGCGTATTTGTCGGGCGCTGCTGCGGTGGTAAGGCTGCTACAGAGTCTTTGTAGCTCTGCTCATAAGCCCGGCCATACTCCGATGTTTTGTTCTCACAGGCTGCAAGAACAGCACAACAGGCAACAGTATACAATATCTTTTTCATGGTTATGTATTTAGGTTGAATAATAGTGCTCAGGGTGAAAGATGGTACTTTAAAGGCAGCCTTGCAAATAACAGCGCTAAAACCAAGTGCTCTGCTCCGGCATAGGGCTTCTGTCCGTTATTGGCTACCCTGTACCCGATACAGGTTTTAGACTGGTTTTGTTTTGGGAGTGAGGACAGGATTAATTTAACCATCATCATGCACCAACTACAGGCTGGCTCTTCCCCGGAGTATGTTTTAGATTTTACCTGTCCTTTGTACCGCCATTCAATTCATTCTGGTTGTAGCCGCACCTTGCAACCTGCGTAGCTTAGAAGCATGCTTCCTCAGCTTCAGCGTCTCTTACTAGCTCTATGTAGTGAAAGCTGCGGCAGATTGCTTATCTTAATGGCCTGACGAAACTATAACTAACCCTATCACCACATGATTGCACCCTACATCAGGCATCTTTGGCTGCTGTTGCTGCTGCCCCTGCTGGCTGGCAGCGCGCTTGCCCAGAAACTGCCCGGCATCGGCACAAAAACTGCGGGCATGAAAAAGTACCCCGGCTACTTTACTTTTTACTACGATGATGCCTCCGGAAAAATATGGCTGGAGATAAACAAACTGAACCAGGAATTTCTGTACGTAAACTCGCTTCCTTCCGGACTCGGGTCTAACGACATTGGCCTGGACCGTGGGCAGTTGGGCGGACAACGGATAGTTTATTTTGAGAAGATAGGTCCGAAAGTGATGCTGGTGCAGCCCAACCTGGCTTACCGTGCGCTTACCGATAATAAGAACGAAGCCCGTGCCGTAGAAGAATCCTTTGCCAAGTCTATACTCTGGGGGTTTAAGGCAGAAGCTGAAGAAGGCGGCAAGGTGCTGGTAGATGCTACGGATTTTCTGCTGCGTGATGCACACGATGTAACCGGCAGTATAAAACGCAGCAGGCAGGGCAACTATAAACTGGATGCCAGCCGTTCAGCCGTATACCTGCCACGCACTAAAAACTTTCCGCAAAATACTGAGTTCGAGGCTACCCTTACCTTTACTGGTGGCGAAGATGCCGGCCGTTTTGTGTACGAAGTAGCCCCAGATGTGCAGGCCCTCACGCTGCGCCAGCACCATTCCTTTATTCGGTTGCCCGACAGCAACTATAAACCCCGCGCCGCTGACCCGCGTGCCGGCTATTTCGGCATTTCTTACTTCGACTATGCCACTCCCGTTGATGAAAACATAGAGAAACGTTTTATTGCCCGTCACCGGCTGCAGAAGAAAGATCCTTCAGCCAAAGTTTCGGAAGCGGTAAAGCCTATAGTTTACTATGTCGATAACGGCGCCCCGGAGCCAATCCGCTCTGCCCTGCTGGATGGTGCCCGCTGGTGGAATGCTGCCTTTGAAGCTGCCGGTTATAAGGATGCTTTCCGGGTAGAGGTATTGCCCGACAGTGCCGACCCGATGGACGTGCGCTATAACATCATTCAGTGGGTGCACCGCAGCACACGCGGCTGGTCTTACGGCGCTTCGGTAACAGACCCGCGTACCGGCGAGATCATAAAAGGGCATGTATCGCTGGGCTCACTGCGCGTGCGCCAGGACTACCTGATTGCTGAAGGCCTGCTGGCCCCCTACGAAGACGGAAAACCAGCCAATAAAGCAATGATGGAGATGGCGCTGGCACGCATCAGGCAACTGTCGGCGCATGAACTGGGGCATACGCTGGGCATTATGCACAACTATGCTGCCAACCACAATGCCTCCGTAATGGACTACCCGCACCCACAGGCCAAACTCGACCGTGCCGGCAACATAGACCTGCGCGATGCCTACGGCACGGGCATTGGCGAATGGGATAAAATAGCCGTAGCCTACGGTTACCAGGATTTTGCGGCAGGAACAAACGAGAAGAAAGCACTCGACGAGATTCTGGCGAAGGGAAGAGCGCAGGGCCTGCAGTTCATCTCCGACCGCGACGCGCGTGCCGCCGGTGGTGCCCACCCTACCGCACACCTCTGGGACAATGGCCATAACGCTACTGATGAACTGCTGCAGGTATTGCGTGTGCGCGAAAAGGCATTGGAGAATTTCTCGGAAAAGAATATTAAGCCCGGTGAGCCGATGAGTAAGCTGGAAGATGTACTGGTGCCGATCTACAACTATCATCGCTACCAGACCGAGGCCGTAGCCAAGCTGATTGGCGGTGTAAACTATACGTATGCTGTGCGTGGCGATGGCCAGCTGATAACCGAAGTGTTGGACAAACAGGAACAGCAAAAAGCACTGGAGGTGTTGCTCAGGACTTTATCACCAGAGGTGCTCACGCTGCCAGAGCATATTATCAAGCTGATTCCGCCACGCGCGCCGGGGCTGGGCAATAACCGCGAACTGTTTACCAAGCGCACAGGGCTCACTTTCGACCCACTGGCTGCTGCCGAGGCTTCTGCCACTTTCACAGTTTCCTTCCTGCTGCACCCCGAGCGCGCCTCGCGCTTAGTAGAGCTCGGCGCTCGCAGCAACAGCCTTAGCCTGAAAGATGTAATCAACCAGCTGATGGAAGAAACCTGGAAGAGCCGCCGGGAAAAAGGACTGAAGGGGCAGGTACAATTACAAACCGAGCAGGTTGGGCTCACACACCTGCTGGAGCTGGCGCACAATGCAAATGCCTCTTACCAGGCACGTGCCGAAGCTACCACTGCCCTGAAAAACCTGAAATATTACCTGGAACCGAAGTACAGAAACTATAAACAGGATGCTTACCACGCGCACATTGCTTTCGCGCTGGAGCGTCTCAACCGTCCGGTAGCAGAAGAAATAAAGCCGAGCAAACCGCTTGACCTCCCTCCGGGCTCCCCGATCGGCAGCGGCACGTTTATAGGATGTGAGTAGAACTATAAGCTCTTACCACGGCAAAAGAGTCTTAGATGCAGGCAGCTATAGTTGCTATAGTTACTTGTGGCGCGATTTATATGCCAGGCTACTTTTGCCACCTCTGCTTTTAAACTATAGATCCTCA
>DATBUF010000109.1:0-2692 GCA_036516435.1 Pontibacter sp. | reverse complement strand
AGGTTATAACCACGCTGGTCAGGCGCTACCACATCATACCCTTGCGCGGCAAAGAAGGATAATTGCTTGTGCCAGCCAAACCAGTACTCCGGGAAACCGTGCAGCAGCAAAAGCGTTTCCCCGGTCTTCTCTCCTGCACGGGCCACATGCAGCGTAACTTCAGGTAAGCGGTATAGTTCCAACGTGAGCGCTGCCATATACTATAAGCTATAGTTTCCGGTATTACAGTAGAAGTACTTTATACCTACTCCAACAACTATAGTTGGTTGTAGTGGGTAGCGGGTTATAAGTAGAAAGAGAGTTGCTCTACACAGATCTACAACTATAGTTTGTTGCGCACACGAGTAAATCCGCTCGCAAAGTATTATCAACTATAGCAGCTATAGTTGGCGCAGCGCTGTATGCCACCTATAATTCGCATTCTATAGTTCTCGCCACCGATAATACCTTTCGCCCGTGTACTGCGCCTGCTCTTTGCCGGGTGTTTTGTATCTTTAAGGTCATACAGAAGCACAGCATGAACATACTGGTAGTAGAAGATGAACCTAACGTGGTGGCCTTTATCCGGAAGGGGCTACAGGAGCAGGCTTATGAGGTAGATGTGGCCTATGACGGAGCCACCGGGAAGCGCCTGGCCCTGCAAAACAACTATGCCCTTATCATTCTCGACATCATCCTGCCCGGGAGCAATGGCCTGGAAGTCTGCCGCGACATTCGCCAGCAGAACACCTCGGTCCCCATCCTGATGCTGACAGCACTGGGCACTACCGACGATATTGTAACCGGCCTGGACGCCGGCGCTGATGATTACCTGCCTAAGCCTTTTAAATTTAAAGAGCTGCTGGCCCGCGTACGCGCCCTCACCCGGCGCAGCCAGTTGGGCCCATCCACCAATACACTTACCGTAGCTGACCTGGAAATGGACCTCGACTCTAAAACAGTGCGGCGGGCAGGAAAGGAGGTGGCACTTACCGCAAAGGAGTTTGTGCTGCTGGAGTATTTTGTGCGCAACAAAGGGCGGGTACTCTCGCGCCTCGACCTGCTGGAAAATGTATGGGAACTGAATTTTGATGTGAGCTCAAATGTGGTAGAAGTGTACGTGAACTACCTGCGCAACAAAATCGACAAGGGATATTCCGCAAAACTCATCCACACTGTAATCGGGATGGGCTACATACTGAAAGAGCAACTATAGCATGACCTTCCGCACCCGCCTTACCCTGTTGTTTACCCTGCTGGTAGCTGCCGTGTTCAGTATCATGAGCCTGGTTGTTTACTTTTTTGCGGAGCGTTACACCACCAGCGATTTTTACGAACGACTGCAGGACAGAGCCTATACCACTGCCCATGTGTACCTCGAAGAAGACGAACTAAGTACCAGTTCCTACAAAAAAGTGCTGCGCCGCTACCAGCGTACTCTCTCCGACGAGCAGATTTACATCTATGGCAAAGACAGGCGCCCCGCCTTTGAGTCAGACCCGGTAAGGCTCGCCCGGCCGGAAGTTGTTTTTAATAAGCTGGAGAAACAGAAATATACTGCCTTCCGGGAGGGTGACCGGCAATGGGTAGGACTGCAGTACGACGACAACCAGGGCCAGTTTTATGTGCTGGTAACCGCCCGCGACCGTAGCGGCCTGAGCAAACTCGAGAACCTGCGCCATATTCTGACCATCTGTTTTGTTGTCTGTACCGGGCTGGTGTGGGTGCTGGGATGGTTCTTCTCTCGGCAGGTGCTCAGGCCCATCGCCCGCATTGTGCACGAGGTAAACCAGCTAAAAGCCTCTAACCTGCACCACCGCCTGCACCAACCCACGGGTAAAGACGAGATCAGCGACCTTACCCGCACCTTTAACCAGATGCTCGACCGGCTGGAGGTATCTTTCGAGATGCAGAAAAACTTTATATCAAACGCCTCGCATGAGCTGCGCAACCCGCTTACGGCTATCAGCGGCGAAATTGAGGTGACACTGCTCAGGCGCCGTGCCCCGGAAGAATACATTACCTCGCTGAAAACCCTGCAACAGGAAACCGAACGGCTGGAGCGACTTACCAGCGACCTGCTGAACCTGGCCCAGGCCGGTTTTGAAGAAAGCGACATCCGCCGGGAGGCTGTGCGGCTCGATGAACTGTTGCTGGAAACTATAGCCGAGGTTCGAAGAACACACCCCAGCTGCCAGGTGGCACTCAATCTGGATGCAATGCCCCGGCAGCCCGAAGCCCTCGAGCTAACAGGCAACCCGGCACTCCTGAAAATAGCCTTTGGCAACGTGCTTGATAATGCCTGCAAGTTCTCGGGCGGGCACAGCATACAGGTAAAGCTGCAGCAGGAAAATGGCGTAACAATTACCATTACAGACCAGGGCATCGGCATCCCGCAGAATGAGCTGCAACATATTTTCCAACCTTTTTACCGCGCCCGCAACGCCCGTGGCCACAGTGGTACCGGCATCGGCCTTTCCCTTACCGAGAAAATTATGCGGCTACACAACGGCAGCATCACGGCCAGTTCTGCCGAGGGTCAGGGCACTACCCTGCAGGTGCAGTTTAAAGTTTAACTGACGTCAGAAATCCTACTAAAGGGTTTTCGACAAAAGACTTTATAGTTGGTTGATTATTAGGTGCAGGTACTTAAACGAAGTATATCTTTGCGCTGTACATTACTCCTGTTTTTATGAAAAGTATTGCGGTTGCA
>DATBUF010000108.1:0-5950 GCA_036516435.1 Pontibacter sp. | reverse complement strand
GCCATGTACTCGGCAGGGTAGTGGGCCTTCAGGTAGCCGGTTTGGTAAGCAACTACAGAGTAAGCAGCCGAGTGGGAGCGGTTAAAGCCGTACTGGGCAAACTTCTCCATCACGTCGAACACTTCTGAGGCTTTCTTCGGAGGAATATTATTGATCTCGGCAGCACCTTTGATGAACTTCTCACGTTCCTCGGCCATCTTCTTCATGTCCTTTTTACCCATGGCGCGGCGCAGCAAATCGGCACCACCCAGCGAGTAACCAGCCAGGATCTGGGCCGTCTGCATGATCTGCTCCTGGTACACCATAATCCCGTAAGAATAATTCAGGATCGGCTCCAGCAGTTCGTGCGGGTACTCCACTTCTTCGCGGCCATGCTTCCGGTTAATGAAGTTCGGGATGAACTGCATCGGGCCCGGGCGGTACAAGGCGTTCATAGCGATCAGGTCTTCGATGTTGGTCGGCTGCAGGTCTTTTAAGTACATGCGCATGCCTTCCGACTCGAACTGGAACGTACCTATTGTATCGCCGCGCTGGTAAAGCGCATAGGTCTTCTCATCATCCAGCGGAATATTATCAATATCGATTTCCACGCCATGGTTTTTCTTGATGAGTTCCATGGCATCTTTGATGATGGTCAGCGTCTTCAGACCCAGGAAGTCCATCTTCAGCATGCCGGCGCTCTCCACTACCTTGCCATCGAACTGGGTAATCAGCAGGTCAGAGTCTTTGGATGTCGAAACCGGAATGTAGTTGGTAATGTCGTCTGGGGCGATGATCACACCTGCTGCGTGAATACCCGTGTTACGAACCGAGCCTTCCAGCTTCTCGGCCAGTTTCAGCACAGCAGCCCGGGCATCGTTCCCTTCCCGGATTGAAGCTAGCTCCAGGTTCTCGATAAAGGCTTTGGCCAGCGTCGTTCCCGGGGTATCTGGTACCATCTTGGCCAGTTCGTTGGCTTCGGCTAAGGGCAGGCTGGTAGAGCGGGCCACATCCTTGATAGACGACTTGGCAGCCATCGTACCGAAGGTGATAATCTGGGCTACCTGGGTCTTGCCATACTTATCTACCACATAATCGATCACGCGCTGGCGGTTCACGTCGTCGAAGTCAATATCAATATCGGGCATGGATACACGCTCCGGGTTCAGGAATCGCTCGAACAGCAAACTATACTTAATCGGGTCGATGTTAGTGATACCAATGCAATACGCTACAGCAGAACCAGCCGCCGAACCACGACCAGGCCCCACAAACACGCCCATGTCGCGACCACGGTTGATGAAATCCTGAACTATAAGGAAGTAACCGGCAAAGCCCATCGTCTGAATAATGCGCAGCTCGTAATCTAAGCGCTCTTCAACTTCCGGTGTTACTTCCGAGTAACGCTTGGCAGCACCTTCAAAGGTCAGGTGGCGCAGGTATTCATCGGCATTGCTAAACTGCGGCGGTAGCGGGAAATTAGGTAGTAGGATATCACGCTTCAGAACCGGCGGCGTTATCTTGTCTACAATCTCGTTCGTGTTATCCACCGACTCCGGCACATCCTTGAACAGCTCGTTCATTTCGGCCTGCGACTTGAAATAGAACTGGTCGTTCGGGAAACCGAAACGGGTTCTTGGGCCGGCTTCTTCAATGCGTTGCAGCATCTGGCGGATACCAGCCTGGTTGCCATACTTATTGCGCACGTTATCCACCGTGTCATAGATCACCTTCTGGTCATCCGACAAAAATCTATAGTAGCGTGTCTGGAAATCACCAACTGGGGTGCTCTGGTCTTCGCCGGTGTTTACGCACAGCAAAATGTCATGCGCATTCCAGTCGTCCTGGTCTACGTAGTGCGTATCATTGGTGCAGATTACCTTTACGTTGTACTTTTTTGCCCATTTCAGGAGTACCTGGTTAATGTCTTCCTGGCTTTTGCCGGTGCCGTCGATGTTCTGCAGGCCATGGCGCTGTATCTCGATGTAGTAGTCTTCGCCAAACAGGTCGAGCCACCACTTAAATATTTCTTCTGCTTCTTCTTCGGTTTTCCATAGTATCGCCTGTGGTACTTCGGCACCAATGCAGCAGCTGGTCGCAATTAAGCCTTTGTGGTACTTTACCAGCAGCTCCTTGTCAATACGCGGCCATTTACTGTATACCCCTTCAATGTAAGAAAGCGAGCAAAGCTTCGACAGGTTTTTGTAGCCTTCCTGGTCTTTAGCCAGCAGCAGCTGGTGGTGGCGCACATCTTTCTGCTCTTTGCTGAATGTTTTCTGATGGCGGTCCAGGGTCAGGTAAAACTCGCAGCCAACTATAGGTTTTACATTGTACTTGTTGGCTTCAGCCACAAAATTGAATGCACCGAACATGTTACCGTGGTCGGTCATGGCCACGGCAGGCATGCCATCGGCCTGGGCCTTTTTCATGAGCGCGCCAATGCTGGCCTGGCCATCAAGCAGCGAATACTGGGTGTGGGTATGTAAATGCGAAAAAACAGGCATTCAGGAGGAATTATGAATTACGAATGATGAATTATGAATGAGACCGTCATAGTGCAAACTATAGTTTCAGGTCATTCACGGGATGTTAAAATTACACAAAAACGGATGCATGCCCAAACACAGAGCAGCCTTTGAAGTAACAAATCCGGAAGTAGAATAATCCCGGGCGGGGCCACTTTTTAGAAGGATGCAGGAGTGGAGCCAGGTATAACTCTTACGGTTGCATCTCTCGTACCTATAGACCTGTGCCGGTAAGGTACGGCAAACTATAAAACTATGGCAGAAGGAGGAAAACTGAGTGGCATGTTTCGGGCGCTGCATCACCCGAATTATCGTTTGTTCTTTATGGGGCAGGGCATCTCGCTGATCGGCACCTGGATGGAGCGCATCGCCATGAGCTGGCTGGTATACCGGCTTACCGATTCGGCGCTGCTGCTGGGCATGGTAAGTTTCTGCAGCCTGGTGCCCTCATTTATACTGGGGCCCTTTGCCGGCGTTATCTCCGACCGCTTCGACCGGCACCGGATTTTGCTTATTACGCAGGCGCTTTTCATGTTACAGGCCAGCATTATGGCTGCGCTGGTGCTGCTGGACGTGGTACAGATCTGGCACATCCTGGCGCTGAGTACGTTTCTGGGGCTGGTCAATGCCTTCGATACTTCTACACGGCAGGCCTTTGTAATAGAGCTGGTGGAGAACCGCAAAGATCTGAGCAATGCCATTGCGCTTAACTCTTCTATGTTTAACGTAGCGCGATTGGTGGGTCCTTCGGTGGCGGGGGTACTGATTGCTGCTATAGGGGAGGGAGCCTGCTTCACCATCAATGCGCTGAGCTATATTTTCGTGATCGGATCTTTGCTGCGTATGCGCCTGAAGCCTTTTGTGCCGGTAAAAGAGGAGCGGCGGGTGTGGCAGCAACTACAAGAGGGTGTAAAGTATACGTTCAGTTTTGCACCTATCCGGGCACTTATTCTTGTAGTGGCGGCCATGAGTTTGCTGGGGATGCCTTTTAGTGTGCTGATGCCTGTTTTTGCCCGCGATGTGCTGGGTGGCGATGCGAGCACAATGGGAGCGCTGATGGGCTTTACGGGTGTAGGTGCATTGGGTGGTGCGCTTTTTCTGGCTCCACGTAAGTCGGTGGTGGGGCTTAGCAAGGTAATTGTGGTGGCTTCGCTGCTGTTCGGCGGTGGGCTTGTTATATTTTCTTTTACAAGGGTGCTGTGGCTATCGCTGCTGTTTATGATGCTGACAGGCTTCGGGATGATCGTGCAGATGGCTTCGTGCAACACTATTCTGCAAACGATTGTGGATGATGACAAACGTGGCCGTGTGATGAGTTTTTACTCGATGGCTTCGCTGGGCATGGCTCCTTTTGGCAGTTTGCTGGCCGGTGCTGTGGCCGACAGAATCGGGGTACCTTATACTTTGCTGGGCTGTGGCATCCTTATCCTGCTGACCATTGTACCTTTTGCGACCCAGCTTCCGCGTTTGCGCCAGATGGTGCAGCCTATTTACCAGCGCCTGGGTATTTTGCCCGAGATTGCCACCGGCCTGCAATCGGCATCTAACCTGACAGCCCCGGGAAGGGAGGTTTCGCCATAGTTATACTTGCTGAACATAGGAGTGCAATCAGGTGTTTACCAGCATGAAGTAGAAGGAACTATAAAACAAAAGACCCGCTATTACAGCAGGCCTCTTGTTTTATAGTTCTGCAGATAATTCTGTAAACTATAGTTCGTCTTAAAGATAAAAGATCTTAGTTCTTCTTTTTGATCAGGAGTTTCTCGCCGGGCTTCACATTGAAATCATCTTTCTTGTTCCACTCCATAATGTCTTTTATAGTTACACCATACTTGCGCGAGATCTGGTACATGCTTTCGCCGGCCACTACGGTGTGGTATGTGTCGGTAGCTATAGTTTGCGCAGGTGCCTCTTTAGCTGCAGGGGCAGCCTCGGGTTGGGTTGGCGTGCCGGTTGGCGGTGCAATAACATGCAGTTCCTGCCCGATAGAAAGTACACTATTCTCACTCATGTTGTTCCACTGCTTCAGTTCCTCCAGAGTTATGTCATATTTCTTCGAGATCTGGTAAAGGGTTTCGCCGGCCACTACCGTATGGTAACCTCCAACCGACTTCATTTCCTGTACTTCTTCCACCTCTTCTGCTGCTGCAGGTTGCGCAGGCGTCAACGGCTCCGCAACAATCAGTTCCTGCCCGAGTTTTAGCGGACCTTCACCTAAATTGTTCCAGCTGGTCAGGTCGGCAACAGTTACATTGTACATCTTAGCTATACCGTACAGCGTTTCTCCTTTTGCAACCACATGCTTCGCTGATTTAGTAGCTGGAGAAGTGTTGGCGTGTTGCGGTTTTTCAGTAGGAGCTATCTCAACTTTCTTTTCCGGCTTATCAGGTGATGCCCAGGTAGTCTCTTCCTGCACCACTTCTTTTACAGGTTGAGTTTTGGTGGTTGTAGTTGCTGGTTTAACTGGTTCCTGCTTAGGAGTTGCAGCGGGTTTAGGCGTTGTAGCAGCAGGTGCTGCAGTTCTTTGGCCAGGGTAAATAGCCTCTCTTGTAACTGGTTGTGCTTGCTTGGGCTCCGCTATGCTCTCTTCTTTGGTTTCCTCTTCGGCCTGCTTTACTTTTTCCAGTTGCTCCATCTCCTCAGGAGATGCGTTTGTGCCATAGCGCACTGTTGTAGCAGGCTTCTGCTCAACAGTGGCTGGCTGTTGTTTTGCCGGTGCAGCCTGCTTTTTGTTCTTCTTAAAGCTGTTGATGAAGCGGGTAAAGACATTTTCCTTCGGGCTGTTATCCGCTGCTTTGGCAGTTTTAGCGGCCGGGGTTGCTTGCTTTGCAGGTTTCACGTCGCTGGCGGTCATCTCCTGTCTGGCAGCGGTCTGTTTGTTTAGCTCGCGCACTTCCACTGGTTTGTTAAGTGGTCTGCGGTTCTTAAGCCATAATACGCGGCCTGGTACCGGCACTTCGTTGCGCTTCATGCGGTTTTTAAACAACAGGTGCTTCAACTGCACGCCATAGTGCTGCGAGATCATCTGCATGGTTTCGCCGGGCTGCACCACGTGGAACTCAGTTGATGCGCTGCTGCTTTTTCTCTCAGTGTAATAGGTAGCACCAGCCTCAATCTCATCGAAGCTGCGCATGTCGTTATACTTTAAGAACTTGCGCGTAGAGATGCCTGCCTGTAGTGCCAGTTTGTCTTTGGTGTCGCCATTGCGGGCTACCAGGGCATTTAAGCCATTGCGGCTAACTATAGCTGCAGCGGCTGCACTGGTGTGCTGCTTGTTACTGGCCGCCGGTAACTTAGAGGTGTTCTCGTTTGATGCCAGCACAACGCGCTCTGCACCACGCACCGGCAGCATCACATAGTAATCCTTGTCTGAGGGGATGGTGCTGCCCAGCAGCCATTTATTATACTTTTCCAGCTCGGCAAAATCTGCTTTGTGGTCCAGGGCA
>DATBUF010000107.1:0-3969 GCA_036516435.1 Pontibacter sp. | reverse complement strand
TCAGTTTTTTATTGGCTCCTGACATTAGCCACAAGCAAAAGCGGGCCTTTTTTCACCAGAATCATTTTGTGAAAACATGTATAACAGCTAAAGAAGTCTTGATGGATAGGCATACCATTAGACAGTTAGCAGACTACGTTCACAGGAGAGGTTTCATCTTAATCACTAAGAATAAGACACTTCTTAAGCAGGACGAGGCACTATGCCGATCAATCATTTTTCAAAAGGGAAATATGACGATGGATGGGTTACAACAAAAACTGAATTCTGATGCAGAAAAGTTATACTTATGGCTAATACTTAGTGAAAGTACGACATATATAGTTGACCCCTAACAGCATTTCGATAATAGGACCTATCAGGTATAGAAATATGATCTGGTTTTGTGTTGGAAAGATTTAATCGCACCTCACAGGTAAATTTTAACTACTCCGCAAAGAACTGGCGGAGTCTACTCTTAAATAGCATCAAGAATCAAACGATATGAGGATACAACTTAAACTATCGCCCAACACCCAGGCAGTGCCCTTCAACCACCTGCACGCGCTCACACAGCGGCTGCACCGCTGGCTGGGCCCCGACAATGACCTGCACGACGGCCTGAGCCTGTACAGCTTTGGGTGGCTGCGGGGGGGTACAGCAAGAAAGGGCGCCCTCTCCTTTCCTGCCGGTGCTACCTGGCAGATCTCTTTTTATAACGGAGAGGCCACCAGAAAACTGCTGATGGGCATTATTAACCAGCCAGAGCTATTCTGCGGCATGCGGGTTTATGAAGTACGGGAGCTACCTACTCCTACCTTTGGAGAACATTTCCGCTTTCTGGCTGACGGGCCCATTGTTGCCAGGCAGGTACGGCCAGACGGCACCCGCGAGTATCTCTTGCACGATGCACCGGCAGCAGACCTTGCCCTGACAGCAACGCTTCGGAGTAAACTGGAAAAGGCCGGACTCTCTGCCGAGGGTGTTTCCGTCTCATTCGACCGCTCTTTCCTGACGCCACGCCAGAAGTTGGTGGAAATTAAAGGCATCCGGCACAAGGGCAGCATTTGCCCGGTAGTGGTGCAGGGCTCGCCGGAGGCGGTGCAGTTTGCCTGGCTGGTGGGAGCCGGAGAGTTAACTGGTAGTGGTTTTGGAGCTTTAAGTGTGTAGGCATGGAGGAACTATACATAGTCGAATACAGTGGCACGTTCGGGTTTATCAAGCCCTGGACAGCCGTGCGCGATGAGAAAACCTTTAGCCAACAGTTTCTGACACCTTCTATTATTGAAGGATTGCGACAGAAATTAGGAGTATCGGCCATTCTTCGCCACAAACTCATGCACGCAGGTACTTCGCTACAGCAGGAACGGACCCAATCCAGAGCCTTTGAGGAGAAGAAGAAAGGTAGCTTTAAACATGGGGCCAGAGCGCTTTCTATCATAAACCGGGGTGTTATGTTATACCCACACCTGTGGCTGGCTTTTCCTACAGTAGCCGATGCAACGCTTGCAGCTGAGCAGCATATTTGCCTCAGCCGAAACGAAGATGTCCTGCTCCCCTCGCCTGAAATACTCAAAGTAACACTATCTGAATTTGATGAGATGCCTGGTTTTGAGCTGCTATTCGGCAAAACGCCGAACAGCATCCTGGTAGGCCATAACCGCTACGATGGCAATATGCCCATGTATGGTGAGATAAAAATTACAGGCAACCCGATCCTGGACCTAAGCTTAGAACTATGACTCTATTCGCTAAAAGCCCCGAACAGGGAGGGCTAACGCTTGCCGCCCACACACAGCAGGTAGCAGAAGTTATCAAGCGTTTTGCCAGCGCCTATGGCATGCCGGTGGCCTTAGCCGAGAAAGGAGCATTACTGCACGACTTGGGCAAAGCACACCCATACTTCCAGCGCACGCTGAAGGGGGAGATAAGCCAGGAGGAAACCTTGCAGGCCATCCCGCATCGGCACGAACTCTCCTCGCTATTGTTTCTCCCGCTCTTTAACCGGGAGGACTGGGAGCCGCTTGTTGAGATGGTAGTGGCACATCATAAATCTGTAGAAGAGGATGCCAAGGAAAGAGGGCTGCTGGACCTAACCAGCCAATACGGACCGGACAAGGTGTTTCAGCGCCATGCAGAGGGCTTTGAGGTTTGGCAGCAAGACTTAGAAGAGGTTCTCTGTGCTACTTCTGTTGCCTTCCGCCCTGTTATGTTGGAAGAGGCACGAGAGGCATTTGACTTTGCCATTGCCTATGCTGAAAGCCTGCCGTATGGCTGGTCTAAGTGGCGCGGCCTGCTAATGGCAGCAGATCATTTTGCTTCCGAGTTTATGGCCGAGGCAACAGATCTGGCATCACGCTTTTTTAGGGTTCCGAACTTGAGTTTCTATAACCGCAGTCATCCGCTCTATCCACTGTCGCTTATCCCTTCCGAAACAGAAAAGCGGCACACGCTTGTCATTGCGCCTACCGGTGCCGGCAAAACAGACTTTCTGCTGAAACGCTGCCAGGGCCGTGTAGTTTATACTTTGCCATTTCAGGCAAGTATAAATGCCATGTTTCAGCGCATCGAACATGACCTGAATAAAGACAAGCCCGATGATCAGAAAGAAGACGTCAGAAGGGTCCATGCTGCCAGCAGAATCACGCTAAAGAAGAAAGATGGTAAAGCTATTACTGAAGAACAGTACCTGCAGCGACAGGCAGGCGCGGGTGTTAAGGTCACGACACCCCATCAACTGCTCCCGCTTATCTTCCACGTCAACGGTTACGAAGCACTCTCGCTGGATTTGCAGGGATGTGATGTAATTCTGGATGAAGTGCATGTTTACAACGGGCAGGTGCGAACGATGACTTTAAAGCTGATCGAGCGACTGGCTGAGATTGGCTGCCGCATTCACATCGGCACAGCTACTATCTCTGAATCTTTGGTGCAGCATATTTTAAGCGCTTTGGGCGGTGCTGAAAAAGTGCAGCAGGTACGCTTATCAGCTAAGGAACTGGCCAAGTTTAACCGGCACGAGGTTTACAAAACGCCAGACGAGGCCGCCGGAAGAGAAATTGTAGCGCAGGCTTTAGCAGCAGGCGAGCGGGTGCTCTTTGTAGCAAATAGGGTGAAACTGGCACAAGAGCGTTACCAGTGGGCCTTGGAGGAGTTTGCCGGCGTACCAATGCTACTCGTACACAGCCGTTACCGGCGGTGCGACCGTTCGGAGCTGGAAAGCGAAATTTACCGCTACAACGACATGCAGGGGCCCTGCCTGGTGATCGCTACGCAGGTAGTGGAAGTAAGCCTTGATATTTCCTTCGACCGCATGGTAACCGATGCCGCCCCGATGGATGCACTGGTACAACGCTTCGGGCGCGTACATCGAAAACGCACCGAGGCTACCATTGACACTTACAAACCCGTGCATGTTATCGCTCCAAGCGAAGAAGACAAAGACTTACTCCCTTACGAGCCGGACATCGTGCGCCGCAGTTTTGATGCCCTGCCCGACGGCTTGCTCGAAGAGAAAGAGCTGCAACAACTGATGAACCACGTCTACGGAGAAGTTACGCTGCCCTCCATTGAAGTTCACACCCAGCAGTTGCCCATGCTCTGGCACCGGCCAAAGTCTGTACTGCTCGATGCGCTTGAAATTGAAAGCGCTGTTTGCGTGCGGGAAGCAGATAAGCAGGCATACCTGGAAAGCAGAGGCACGGACCGCCAGATGCTGGAGATACCGGTGCCCTGGAAATCACTGCTGGGGCAAATGACCAACCTGAGCCAGTTAGAAGTCGGCAGCTACCCCTACATCATACACGACGAATGGTATAACCCTGCAGGCCAAACCATTGGACTAACTATTCCGAAACCAAATGCTATTCCGGCCATTCAACCCACACAAATGCTATAGATTATGTATACAGCTTATATAGGGAAACGGCTCATTGAGCTATACAACCAACGGGAGCAGACACAGCATACGGCTGCCACTTTTTACCGGGA
>DATBUF010000106.1:0-4267 GCA_036516435.1 Pontibacter sp. | reverse complement strand
ACCGAGTCCTTTGAAACTGCGCTCTATCAGGGCTGTAGTTGGCAATGCAGTAGCCGTAATATTTAGCTCGTAGGTTTTGCCGCTGTAAGTATAGTACAGCTTGTCTTTTACTCCGTTTGCCGCCAGGTTGCCCGGAGCACTCTGGTTGCTGGCAACAGGTAGTGTTTTCACGATCGTGCCATTGGCTGGGTTGAGCTGCGATAATGCTCCAGCAGTGGTTTTGGTGTAGTCTACTCCAGACCAGTCTGCTTTATACACGATTTTGCCGTTGCTTAGTACCCACAGCATGTTGTTTTTATCCAGGGTGAGTGCCTGTGGACCGTCTGGTGTCTCTATCGTACCCTCCACAGCATCAGTAGCAGTGTTGATGATCGTAAGAGTGTTTCCGCCGTTATTGGCTACATACAACTTGCCGTTATAGAGTAGGAGCTGCTCAGGCTGAGCACCCACAGGTAAAGTCTTGATCACCTTATTCGTTTTCAGGTCGATAACTGATACCTGCCCGTTGCTGCTGTACGATACGGTTTCGGTCACGTAACCTTTGTTGCCGTTCAGGGCTACAAAATAGCGCGGTTGCTTCAGGTTCTCCACTACAGCTACTGTCTTGAACGTGAAGGCATGTACTACTTCAATCTTGTTGCTGTTATTGGCTACAATGTAAGCCAGTGTGTCGTGCAACAGCATGCTCTGTATCACATCGCCAAGCGGACGGTCCTCATTCGCCTTACCGAAAATGTCATTTTTTACCTGGTGGTCTGTGCTGTCGCTCAGGAAGGAGATAGAACCATTAGGTGTTCCGTAGTTACCTTCATTTAGTATAAATACACCTTTCTGGTCGTAAGGGCCTCTTACTTTGGTGTCTTCGATTACCGGTGCAATGTCATCATCCTCTTCGCAGCTGGTGAAGGCAAAGGAACTGGTAAACAGGAGGGCAGCCATAAAAAAGCTGCGGAACAAACTCGTACGTTTCATTTTATAGTTTTAAGTAAATTATGATGGAATAAGTAAGCGTAAGCTAAAGGTGTAGCTCCGGAGCGGCATTGCCCGGTACGCCATAGTTTGGTATACCTCGCCGGTTATGTTATCGGAGCGGAATGTAAAAATGAATTTGCCCGGGCCAAGTTGCAGTTGCCTGCTCAAGGCCGCATTTACCAGCATAAAGCTGCCCAGGCTATGTGTTTCGGAATTGCTGGTGTAGCGCAGCCCCGTATAGTTCAGGTCGGTGTGGAGTGACCAGTTTTTATAGTTGATGCCTGCTGCCACTACAGCTTTGTGCCGTGGTACATACATCAGCTGCTTGTTTTTGTCGCCCTGCCCCTCATACACCTCCACCTGCTCCGACGAAGTATAAGTGTAGCCCGCTGAAGTGGTCAGCTTTACCGGACCTACAGCAGCAGTTACCTGCTGGCTCAGTTCTACTCCTCTTGAGCGTACTTTTTGCAGGTTAACAGGCCGCCAGCGGCCGCTGGCATCGGGTGCCCATTGTATCCAGTCATCTACCAGCATGTGGTAGGCAGTGGCTTCGGTTTCCAGTAAAAAGGTACTGTTGGCAACATACAAATGGCGCAGGCCGCTTTCGTAGCTCCAGCCCTGCTCCGGTTTCAGCTCCGGATTACCGGCACCTACCCAGAAGCGGTCGTTTAAAGTGGGTACCCTGTAGCTGCCCGATACATTGCCTTTCAGGAATACATGGTGCCGGTTGTGCTGGTAAAACTTCCAGTTAAACCCGAAGGCAGGCGTAGGAGAGGGGCTATAGTTCTGTACAAGGGCTTGGCGCAGGTTCAGGCTCAGGTCCAGGGTTTCAGTAGGGTCGTAGCGGAACAGTGCAAAAGCCGCTGCCCGGTTTTCTTCCTGCGTACCGGCGTAGCCATCGTTTACTGCCTTGTAGTGCTGCAGGTTTAAACCGCCCCGCAGACTCCAGTTCTGACCCTTTGTATAAGTTTGCTCGGCCTGTAGCTGGTAAGTCTGCACATCAGCCAGCGAGTTGGTAGCATTATCTGTGTACAGCAGGTAATCTTTAAAGTAGGCCAGCTTTACATCCGTAGTACCCCAGTTGCTTTGGTGGCCGAGTGCTGCCATCAGGCGCAGGTTCCTGTCCAGCTGTTCGGCATTGTTATGAGCTGAGCCCATGGCCGCCTGCAGTTCCCGGTCTGCCACCGTGTACCAGCCATGCAAGCCGATCTTTGTTCTGGGGGAGAGCTGCCAGGTAAGGTCCTGCGTAATGCCGTATTGTTTTTGAGTGGCGTGGTCTTCGGTGCGTTCCGGCTTGTTAAACCGGGAGAGATCGCGGTAAGTGAAATCGTTTTTGGCCATTCTGCGGTAAGCGCCGATGCCCAGCTGTAGTTTGTCAGTTCCGAAACGGATGTTGCCGTTGCTGAAGTAGCGTCCAAAGCTGCCCGCTTCCTGCTGCAGCTCAACTCCGAAACCTTTTGTACTATAGTTAGGGGAGTTGAGCAGTACTGCTCCGCCGATGGCACCGTTGCCGTACGTTGCACCTGCCGAGCCTGTCTGCACCGAAACGTCCCCGATTCCGCTGAGCGGCAGCGTCGAAAAATCAGATTGGCCCAGGGTAGGCAAGCCAATGTTCAGGCCGTTCCAGAGTACTGCGGTTTGTGAGGCATTGGTGCCCCGGAACGAAGCGCTCGAGAGCCCGCTTACACCATAGCTCTTGAAGTACACAGGGGTGCGCGCCTGCAATACATCGGCCAGGGAGCTGCTGTTGTAGGTACGCAGGTAGCTGCTGTCTAACGTAATTACCCGGCTGCCGGCGGCATATACTTCAGCCGGTTTTCCAAATACTTCTACGCCCCGCAGGCGGTAAGCCGTAGTGTCCTGTCGGGCTATTGCCGGTCGCGCCACAAAAGCCAGGCAGGCTAAGCTGATAACGTGTAAAATGTACTTTGCCACTGCATAGTGCTTTCATCCCGAAGCATGCAATAGGGCAGGGAAAGACGTGCAGCAAAAGCCGGAATTGGCAGAAACTGTGCAGCTTTTTACCCGAAAGCATACGACAAATTATGTCAGAACTGGCAGGTCTCCTGGCTCTCTTCAGTTAGCCCGCCTTCCCATGCAAAGCACAGTGGCACTGGTTTAGGCTAACCCTTTGGTGAAGATCACAGTTGCGGGAACAGCACAGGTATTGCACCTGTTTCCCTTTTAAGGCTATAACTACAGGCTATAGTTACAGCCACCAATCGGGGGTAAAATTACGAATTATGTATTAAGAAATATGAATTAGGTGTATTTAATTCTCATAGTTCTAAAAAGCTGTTTATAGTTGGTTCTCAGTAATTAGCTAATTCCCCTCCTCGGAGGGGGTAGGGGTGGGTTATTTCTATTCCTGAAACTTCAAGGATGATGGCTTATAGTTGGGCGTGCCGGCACGGCCGTCGGGCTCTCGCGGCTCGCTCTATAGTTGGTGCCCAACTATAGGAGCTCAAACAACCGCTCCATCCCTCACGCAAACTATAGCTAACTTTTACACGCGTTCAACGAATAACGAACAACCAACAACGGCTCACAGAATTGAAACTTCCCAGAGACTTTTACACCCGGCCCAATGTGGTGCACATAGCGCAGGAACTGCTAGGCAAGTACCTGTACACAACTATAGACGGCATGCTGACCGGCGGCATGATTGTGGAAACAGAAGCTTATGCCGGCGAGAACGATCGGGCCTGCCATGCCCACCTGAACCGCCGCACCGCCCGCACCGAGATTATGTACCACGAAGGCGGCGTAGCTTATGTGTACCTGGTATACGGCATCTATAACCTGTTCAACATCATCACCAACGTAGCAGGCAAAGCCGATGCAGTGCTGGTTCGCGCCATCGAACCTGAGATCGGAACGGAAGAAATGCTGCTGCGCCGGAACATGCCAACTATAAAACCTAACCTTACTGCCGGCCCCGGTGTGCTAAGCATCGCCTTAGGCATTAACCGCAAACATTATGGCGAAGACCTGACCGGCAACACCATCTGGCTCGAAGACAAAGGCATCAGCATCCCCGACGAAAGCATCATGACTGTTCCACGTGTGGGCATCGACTACGCCGGAGACGATGCGCTGCTGCCTTGGCGGTTTTATATAAAAGGGAACAAATGGGTGAGTAGAAAGTAACTACTCTGCCTCTGCAAAAGGCTTACGCTGCTTTGCCGCCAGTCGCTCGTATAAATATTGCTTCACAACCGGGTCTACATCCCGGAGCAGGTAAACCGTAGTGCCATGCTCGCGGGCATATGGGTTCCCGATACTTCCGACTTTC
>DATBUF010000105.1:0-2745 GCA_036516435.1 Pontibacter sp. | reverse complement strand
ATTAAAGACATAAGATGGCTGACGATAGAGAAGAACAGTGCCACCTGCGTGTATACGTACACTTACCGCGGTACACACAACGCCCAACCCATGCAGGGCAGCGGCCGTGGCACCAGCATTTTGGTTAAGGTGGCTGGGAGCTGGCGCATTGCTCACGAGCATCTTTCTATTCCTCAGTAAAGTCAGCTTTAGAGGTGCCTGCCGGAGGGAAAGAGGCAAAATTAAACAGCTATTATTTTAAGAGAGATGTGTGCCCCAGGTTATAGAGATGAAGGTGTTCGAACCTAACCTGTAATTCCCTGATGGTAAATCTAATACAACATTGTCTATACTTGTATCCCTAGATTTGCACCTCACTTATTCAGCGAAGACTTGATTCGAAAGCTCAACCTAAATGTTAATATACGACAACCGACAATACCTCTGAATATACATTGCGTACGATTTCAGCTTATGAACTACAACGAAGCAAAAAGCATTTCTCCGAATAGTTACTCGCCAGATCGCATCTAACCTACCTATACCTTTTATTTGTACTCGATAATGAGTAGGAGTTACTTTTATAAGAGTTTCACATAGGAGGGGAATTATAAGAAGGAGTCCTCTGCTAAAGTACCAGCCTTTTACCAGAAATCAGATGGGCTAAAAACTTTGTCACGGTTATGCAGCAGAAAACCAACAACCACTTCATGGCCACCCTGGCTATGGCGGCTCATGCCTCTTGCAGCCACATCGTAGGCATAGCCTACCTGCAGCAGGTTTCTGATGTTGATGCCGGCCAAAGCCACAAACGACTCCTGCTCCCGGTAAGAGCCTCCCACCCACAATTTATCATCCAGTAGCAGCTTTAGGTTTACATCTGCTGCTAATGGCGCAGGATTGGCATACCGGACCAGCACTGACGGCAATACAGATACTGTAGGCGAAAGGTATACTTTATAGCCCCCTATCAGAGAATGATGTACGCGGGAGCGGGCACCATTTTCCATTGCCCCCTTATTCCAGAAATGGTGCGAAAGCTCGTCCTGGAAAAGCTGCGCGCTGGCAAAGCCAAGATAGAAACGCTCTGAGGAGAGCAACATGCCGGATGTTATAGCTGGCTTTGCCTGATTATAGTAGCTGCCCAGGAAAGCAGGGTCATTCGGGTTGGTCAGTTCCAGGGCCGCTTCGTCTACCTGGTAGAGGGCAAAACCGGCGGTCATGCCAGCCGATAGTTTCAGGGATTTGGATACGGGCAGGTGGTAGGCATAACTCACCCCCACATCGGTACGCTGCAGTACGCCTGCTTTATCCCTAACTATAGCTAAACCCAAACCATGATGAGGCAACGCGTTCAGCACGTTCTTCTTGCTATAGTTCTGGCGAAGCGATTTACTGCCGGTTCTGTCCCTGTAGGGCGTAGACGTTGCCGTATTACTGCGGTTCAACTTCCTCAAGGGTGTTTGTGCCGTCAGGTAAAATGACACCGGGGCACCTGCCACCCCGCTCCACTGACTGCGGTAGCCGGTCTTCAGCTCGCCATAGTTCTCGGCACCTGCCAGGGCAGGGTTTACGAGATAGCCGTTAAGCATATACTGGCTGAAATGGCTGAGTTGCTGCGCCCCGGCAGTAGTCCAACTACAACAAAACAGGGTAAGGAGTAACAGAAGTAGTTTGATTGTTTTCATCGCAGAATAGTGACCGCGCCGGTAAATGCCTTTCTTCCTTTTTTAGTATCAATCACGTAGTAGTAGGCTCCATCTGGCAAGGGCGCGCCATTCCGGGTGCCGTCCCAGGGACTGCCTGCTTCCTGCAACTCGTACACCTTAGCGCCCCAGCGGTTAAACAGCTCAATACGGGCATTCGGGTAATCTTCTATTCCTTCAATCAGCCACACATCATTAATGCCATCTCCATTCGGAGAGATGCCATTGGGGATCTTCAGCTTTTTTAATACATGCACTGTTACCTGGTCGTCACTGTGGCAACCTTCTGCCGAAGTAGCGGTTAAAGTATAGGTAGTAGTTACGATTGGGAATGCCAATGGACGCGCCTGGGTAGCATTATCCAGAGTATTAGCCGATGACCATAGCAAGGTGCCTTCGCCACTACCCTGCAGGGTGATAGATTCTCCTTCAATGATCTCCAGGTCCGGACCGGCATTAACCTTAGGAACAGGACCAAAACGGAGTTCTACTTCATCCCAGGCTTCGATGCAGGGGCTATTACGCACTGTCCAACGCAGTTTGTAAGTCTCTCCCATTTTACCGATAAAGGTAGCACGCGGGTTATGGATATCCGAAAATTGACCATCTATCCCATTCAGGATCGTCCAGGTGCCGGTACCTAAAGCAGGTATATTGGCCGCCAATGTTGTGCTGATGATGCCACAAACCGGCAGCTGATCCGGGCCGGCACTAGCTATGGGCAGGACCTGAATTACGACTGTTTTCTCTATCACATCTTTACAGCCATCAATAGTTGTAACTTCCAGCTTAACTTTGTAGCTCTTAGCCTGGCCGTAGCTGTGACGCGGGTGCTGCTCTATGCTGGTGGATCCATCACCGAAGCTCCAATACCACGAAACTATTTTGCCAACAGACATCGAACTCTCATCCCGGAAGCTCACTTCATCTGAGATACAAGCTTGTACCGGTGAGAAGGCAGCTGTAGGTCTGGCATACACGGTGACCAGTTTTGTGTCAGCATCTTGACAGCCTTCATCAGTAGTAACGGTGAGCATCACCGGATATGTACCCGGGTTAG
>DATBUF010000104.1:0-4625 GCA_036516435.1 Pontibacter sp. | reverse complement strand
TTTTAGGGGCCATCCTGGCAGAGATCATCGGGGCATTGGCTACCCGGCAATCGAACGGGTTTACCAAACTCCTGCCGTCTGTTATTGCTGTTGTGGGGGTGGTAGGAGCCTATTACCTGCTGTCGTTGGCCCTGAAGCACGGCATGCCCATCGGGGTAGCCTACGGAATATGGGCTGCTCTCGGGATCACGTTACTGGCAATTATCGGCATCTTCTTTTTTAAAGAAACCCTGAGCCTTATACAGATAGTAGGCCTCGGGCTTATTATAGCGGGTGTGCTGGCCCTGGAACTGGGCAAGGCGTAAGCAAAGCATTGGCTGGTGCTGTTTGCAGTTTTAGTTAAGGGCGGCACTACCAGCGATTTGGTGCCACAACGGTAAGCCGGAACTCGTGCTGCAAAAGGCACCCGGGTTGGCTTCCTGTTACACTCACAACACGGGCAGCAACTATAGCTATAGTTGCCTTTTCCGGAACGGGGCTGTACTATGGTACTTATTCTAAAGAAACCTAGTTGAAATCCGTTTCATGCTGGCAAATGCGGTTGTGATGGCGCGAGTACCCGGAACTATAGTTGGAGCACTGGCCCAGCTAAGCTACAAATACGGCATTAGCGTAAGGCACGGGCTGTAAATCTGCACCGGCAAATGAAGAGGGAATACCCCTGTCCCTGGAAAGAGTCAGAGGTGAGCTGGTTCACAAAAGAGTACCGATCGTATAGTATTTGCTGTCAGGCATTGCGTGGACTGCCGTTCTTTTTACCTCTATAGCCTCCTAACTATAGTTAACGGACAAAGACTCACTCCTGCACAGTTCCGAACTATAGTTGTAAAAACACCCTCACAACCATTCATTCTACTTCTTCAGTAATTCTTTCTAACTTTAAGTACTGTCCCCTCCTGGCATGGATGATTGCAGCTAAGAGAATACGTCAACCTGATGGGAGCGGTCTTAAGCATCAGAATACCAGGAGATCATAGCTCCGTGATTACATTGCACGTAAGAGCAAGTGCTTCTGTACCCCCTGGTAACCTACAGGCCTGCTTGGGCCAAAGTAAAAGATGTAGTAACTGGTGAAAACCTTTAAGCACGCTTGCTAATGACGGTGAGAAAGAACCCCTGGTTATACATAGCAGTTTGCCTGATTGCTATTACTATTCTTATTACTCCGCTGCTGGCAGGACTTTTCCTGACGCTGATAGAAATGCTCCACGCAATTGCAAACCCTTTAGGGAGAGAAAACGACGACTTAAGCACCATCATGTATATATTCTGGGGGTTAAGTCTAGGTTACTTCACGTGGCCTGTGTTTTTAATCGTGCTGCTCCCCTATTGCCTTGCCTATATGAAATTTAGGTTTAGTGGCTTAAGTATAGGACTGAAGCTCGTACTCTTTTATAGTTTACTGGTCCTGATGGGCTTTATTTTCCCCAATGCTTCCTTTGTTAGCCTTTTTATGCAAAGCGTTTCTATGAAGTGTTTGTCCTTTATTTTTTATTTACAATATCCTTATGCCCCTTGTGTAATATAATCTTAGAACAGGCTGCAGCCATGAGATCAGGAAGCTTCTGATATAACCTTTAACTGGTGTCAGGCAATTCGGCTCCCTTTTGTGTGTGCTTGCTAACTGGATGGCGTTTCCTTCTGCTGTTTGCCTCCCAAATGACTTGCCAGCATGAAGAAGCCGATACGTACCTGCAGGGGCTGCAGGTAAGGCGTTCTCTGGTGTTCGTGCAGCAGGTTATACTGCACCAGTGCATACCCCTGGATGGCTTTGTAGAAGGTGTAGGTCTTGCCGGCTCCAAGTGACAGCCCCGGCACCCAGGCCTGCCGGGTTTCTTCTGCCTGTCCCATAGTGGCTTTCACCGGCACGGGCGCTGAGAGATGCTCGTAGTGCACCCTGCCGAAAAAGCCTTTGAACACCTCCACATCGGTGAAGGCAAACATGCCGCCTACTCTGTCCTGCCCGCTCACCCAGGGCTTTTCTTTCAGACTCACGTTCAGCCGGTACTGCACGCCTGCCCCTGAATAAAGCTTGTCTGTCCAGCGCCAGGCCGCATACGGAGCCACATCCACTACAAAGCGCTCCTGGTTGCCAAACTGCCACAAGGAGCCTACGATCACCCGTTCGGGCCAGGGTTTGTCTTTTAAGGGGTTGAGCCTGAGAAAACCTTTGGGCATGTCCTTTACACTTTCCACCTTTTCAAAGCGGCCTTTATACCTGTCCAGCTCCCGGCGGGCGCTGTTAAGTTCGGCCCGGTGCCCGGAAAGGTGATGGCCGGCCGCTTTCAGGGCCCGGGCTTTGGCCAGACCCTGCAGCGCTGTAGGTGCAGGCATGCTGCCTGTAGCAACAGGTGGGGATGGCAGGGCTTTGGCACCGGCTGCACCGGCCTGCTGCAGGGAAGCAAGCGCTGCCTCTGCTTCCCCAGGCAACAGCTCCCGGGCAAGGGCAGCCGTGGCATTTGCTATTTCTTTGTAGAGGTGGTTTTCAGCCTGCTCCAGTTCCCGGATGTTTCCCTGGCGTCTGGTAAAGGCCTGCTGCAGGCTATCTGCCTTTGCCTGGAGTACCAGCGAGTCAGTGAACTGCCGTTGCAAACTGTCCAGGGTTGCCTGGAAAGAAGCCGTATCCTGCAGGGCATCGGAGCGGGAGGCCAGGCTGTCGCGCTGCTGTTTTACCTCCTGGAGCAGGACTTCGGCTTTGGCAATCTCTGTTTTTACCTGCTCTACCCTGTGCAATGGTTGCTGGGCCTGGGCAGGCAGAGCAAGAAGCAGGATACAGGAAAGCGGCAGCAAGACACGAAGCAGCATAGATCATTTTTTACCCAGTCAAGTTACACAAAAAGAGCATAGCCCGTGCAGGAAAGTTCACGTTTCCTAATACAAATAGCATAGCAGGAAACATGAAGATGGCTGGTCAACAATTTCAGCGACAACAGCATCAACCAAGGTCCGATCGGTGCACACAACACCTGCAATTTTAATCTTTTGGACAAGCTGATGGAAGTTATGGAAGAGAATAAGAAACTATATGAGCGCCTGCTCGAAAGCGAATGAGCGCAAAACGAGCTCCTAAAGAAGATGATTAAGGAGTAACAGCTCCAAAACATAAGTATAGCCCAGCCCTAAAGGTCGGACTTTTTGTATCCATACTTCTACTGAATAAAGTATAACCTTGCCGTGTTTAGCCGTGCCGCTGGCCCGTCTGAACACGGCAAGGTTCCTGAGTCGAAGGGTCCGGGAAAGCCCCTTGGCCTTCTGTGCGGCTGCCCAGTCGGTTGCCCTCAAGTATAACTCCAACTATAAGGTATAGCTCTAACTATAAAACAAAAAGCCCCCGGTTGATGCCGGGGGTTGGGGGTAAGATTTCAAGCGCGAAGCCGCTGCGAGCGGAAGCCAGAGCCAGCCAGGAGAAGAACACCCGTGAGGGTGGGCGGCTGGCTGTGCAGCGGCTGACCCGCAGGCGAGCAAAACGTGGGCTGTGGGTTTTGTTTTTGGCCTTCCTGCCGGAGGCATTTAACAACTCTAAAAACAAAAAAGGAACAGCCGTGAGGAGTACCGCAGGACGGCAAGCGTAGGCAAAAAGCAAGGCCGACCAGAGGGAGTTTATTTAGCCTTGCTTTTGCCGCAGCGAAGTCCGGCCGAGGACACGGACGAACACCGCTGTACCTGCCAATGGCCTGTTTAGTGGTAGTGGCGGTGACTCTTAGTATGTGAACTATTTATGCGTTCTTGTTAAAAATGAAATTTGCCCAATATTTAATTGTGAAGCAGCGCAAGAGATAATAAAATTAGGTATAAATTCATCTACCCCTAAAGCAAATAAATCAAAATACCCCTGCTGATTATTAGCCAACCAGGATCCTATAATCCTTTTCTCTTTAAGAGATTTAGACCATACTGGGTTTTCATATTTACCATCTAATAAGAATGATTCAACTGATTCTGGTTGATTTATAACTTTAATAGATAGTTCATCTGTATCATTATCTACTTCAATAACCACTATTTTAGTGGTTAAGAAAAGTATGAGCTTATCAAAATTGTTACTCTCCTCATCGAAAGGTCGAATATAAATATCCTTAATAAACTCACCGGACAAATTGATCTTCTCCATATTTCAATACTTTTGTGCTTTACTTGAAGCCTGTTTTAGAATCTTTATTGCTGTAACAGCTTCCTTATCTCCTTTAGATGCTAAATTTGCTACTTGGGCAATAGGCATGTCATGTAACCAATCAGCTACCTTATTAACGTTTCCTTGCTTCCCTCCTCTTAATATAATTCCGTTCCTTAATGTAAGATCCTTTAAATTTTGCAAATTCCCTAAAATTCTTCTACCACCTCCAGACAATTCTAATGAGCCTTTTGCTGCCGCTCCAACAGCTCTCCGAACAGCAAACTCTCCAGAATCATCAAGAAAACTCCTAAAGCCAGTTGCAAGCAGATTTTGTAATCCCGCTAAACCAGTAATCAAATCAACATTATCATTAAAGAGGTTTTTTGCTTCTAAAGCATTGGCTTGGCCTATTAATTTATGATAATCAGCTGCAGTATTATATTTACTTCCTTCATACTTGCCTGACAGGCCTTCACTTAGACTTGCTGTTGTACTTTCATCAGAATTAGCT
>DATBUF010000103.1:0-6779 GCA_036516435.1 Pontibacter sp. | reverse complement strand
GCCGGGCTATAGTTTTGCCTGGTTATTTCTGCTGCAGATGCCTATGTTGGCTTACCTGCTGGCACAGACCTGGCTGGATAAAAACCCGAAGTACCGCAGGCACCTGACCTTAACAGAACAGGGCGTATGCTACCGTACCGGGTTTCTTGCAAAAGAACAGGAGTTTGACTGGAATGAGGTTGATGAGGTGTACCTGAAGTTATTCAGTGTGGAGTTTATGCTCAAGAACGAAGAACGACACGAAATATCCCTCCAGAACATAAACAGCGATACCGCTCTGCAGCGTGCAAAACAGGAAATACGGGCCGTAGCACAACAGCAAGGAATTAAGTTAACCGAATCCTGAAACGCCTATGTATATTTCGCTCTACTCCCAAAAGCAACTCCACAAACTGAAGCGGAATGTATTGCTGCTTGGTCTTTTTTTAACAGCTGGCGGCAGTGTTTCCTTGTTCAGAGAGGTCGTTTTTACGGGAGCAATGCGGCCGGAGTGGCTGGCTGCTGCTGCGCTGCTTGTTGTAGCAGGCGGAATAGGAATAGCCGTGGCAAATGACGTCATAAGACTGAAAGATGCGTATTTCTCGATGAATCCCTCACGGCTGGCATTCAGGCTTACGCTTTTCGGCAGAGAGTACCAACTGCTCTGGACGCAGATTCGTGCTGTGCGCACTACAGACGAGAGCATCGTATTTGAGCTGCGGAACGAAAAAGAATTGGTTATCCTGCTAAGTACTATTCCGGACTCTAAAGTAGCCCGCCACATACAGGCCAGCATAAGCCTTGCTGCTATGGAACAAAACATCAAAATAAATGGTGTGCTGGCCAAACACAAGCACACAGCTGCCTAATCCACCCTCTCTTTTAACCTCCCGATTATCTTCTAAACTATAGTTTCCTACACTATACTTTGCCAACTTGCGGCCCCATTTCGGCTATAGATGCAACAGCAGGATACAAAAGTTTACGGATTACAGTTTGGCTTACTCTGTCTGAGTTCGTTTCTGTTCTTCGCCAGTTTTAACATGATCATTCCGGAGCTGCCCGATTACCTGACCAGCCTGGGCGGCGAAGATTACAAGGGGCTCATTATCTCGCTATTTACACTAACAGCAGGGCTTTCCAGGCCGTTTAGCGGGCAACTTGCCGATAAAATCGGGCGCATACCGGTAATGGTAGTAGGAGGTGCTGTTTGCATTATCTGCGGATTTCTGTACCCGGTAACCGGCTCGGTAGCGGCTTTCCTGCTGCTGCGTTTTGTGCATGGGTTCTCTACAGGCTTTACACCCACAGGCACTGCTGCCTATGTAGCCGATATTATACCTGTGCAGCGCCGTGGCGAGGCAACTGGTTTGCTGGGCCTGTGCGGGAGCTTGGGTATGGCAGCCGGTCCGGCGGTAGGTGGAGCTCTGGCCAACCAGTTTTCCCTTGATGTGGTGTTCTATACTTCTTCGCTGGCTGCATTCCTGTCGGTAGCGGTAGTAGTGCGCATGAAGGAAACAGTAACAGACAAACAGCGTTTCAGGGCAGGGTTGCTGCGCATTTCCAGAAGCGAGTTGTTTGAGTCGCGGGTACTGGCACCTTCTGTAGTGTTATTCCTAACTGTTTTCTCATTCGGAACTATACTCACTGTTATCCCGGATTTCAGCGAGCACCTCGGCATCCGCAACAAGGGGCTCTTTTTTATGAGCTTCACGCTGGCATCGCTGGCAATCCGGTTTATTGCCGGGCGTGTATCGGATAAATATGGCCGGGTGTGGGTGCTGCGTGTAAGTACGCTGGTGCTGTTGCTAGCCATGGTAGCAGTGGGCTTGTCGTCTAATCTGACAGAATTGTTGCTGGCCGGGGTGTTGTTCGGGGTAGGGCAGGGCATGAACTCACCCACTATTTTCGCCTGGACGATTGACCTGAGCCTGGAGGCGCACCGTGGCCGTGCCATGGCCACCATGTACATTGCCATGGAAGCTGGCATTGGTATAGGGGCCTTGTGCTCGGGGTGGCTTTACAACAACAACTCCGACAACTTCCAACTGGTGTTCTGGTCCGGAGCAGCCTTTTCGTTATTGGCCTTTCTCTACCTGCTGTTTTTAGTAAAGCCAGATACTGCACGAGTGTAAAACTCTACCTTCTGTACAGCTATCTCCAGGACCGCACTGCTGCTGTTTCTCACAAAAGAACTATATGTAACCTGCTATGCCCTGCAAAGAGCCGAATACATAGTTAAACTATAATATAGGGCATAGCTTGCAGCTAAGTAGGTTTTAAGCGCATCTATAGTTTGGATTCTGTGGGTTTAGTGCAATTCATGTAAATATGATGATCATTTCATTTGATGAAAAACATTTGAAATTTTCAGAATAGGTTCATCTTTTTCTAACATAGCCCGTAAAAGGGTGAAATGTTCTTAGCCAAGGGTGCATTAAATTATGCAATTTAACTTTGTGCGCTTCAACTGTTGTTGATGCAGCCTTCCCTTGTGCAACTACATAAATTTTCACCCTTTATTAATTGAGTTGCCCCATGAAAACATTCATCTACAAAACCCTTGCCCTTGCCCTATCTACCTGCCTGCTTACCTCATGCGACCAGGATACTGAAGCAGAAGTTAAACCTCTAGGATCAACTAATACAGCTTATTTCGGCACTGTGCCGGGTACAACCATCATCGACTTTTCCGAAAATACCGGGTTTATAGATCATGTAATGGTGGTAAAAGACAGCTACACGACGCTGCCTGTTAAAATTACAGCGAAGCAATACACAAACGGAAGGCCTGTTGCCGGCAATGCTGCTCTGGTATTCGATACTAGAAAGCCTGACGGACAGCATAGCGGATATAAAGCCGTGAATGAAGGTCCTTTTCAGTTAGGTAATGTGCTTACTATTGGCCAGACACAGGGCCGCAACAACACCCTCTATGATAAAGGTGGCAGCATCGAAATGGACTTCTCCAGCTTTGGCAGCATTGTGATGCGCGGCCTGTATGTAGCCGATATTGATGCCAGCGAGAAAGGCTCTACCTTAGAAATGCTGAACGCTGCTGGTGAGGTGATTTACGAAATGGAGTTACCGGTAACGGGTGCTTATACGTTCCAGCCTATTATGTTCGGGGATGGAGTTGCAGGTGTAGTGAAACTGCGCGTTACCTTTAAGTCCAGAAACGGCATGGGTGGCTCGGGTGCTATCGACGTGATACAGTTCTGCCCCGGCTCAGTATGCTACAATTAAAATAGCTCCTAAAACCTGCTACTCTCAAACTATAGCTCCTGATATAAATTTATTTATATCAGGAGCTATTTCATTTTTACTCTTAGTAGAAAAGCTCTTTTTTTAATACTCTACTTCATCTGTTTAAAATTGCTCCTTTATGATGTGTTAACAGGTTGGTGTAGGATTAATTTATGAAAGTGTAGTATGCCTATAACTATAGCTTGTAATTGCAGTAATGATAGGAGGTTGTATTTTATCCGTCTGGATGTACACCTGCACACCTAAACCTATTCATTTTTAACTACAATTACTATGAAACAAAATTTATGGAAAGCTGGATTGTTAGGCTTGGCAACATTAGCATTTATGGGCTGTGAGTCTGACAACGACATGGGGGAAGTGAACCCTAAGATTAAAACACAGGAAATGGTAGCAGGCACCTGCGATGTGATCGACTTTGAGAGCGCGCCTGTAGAGGTATTTATTTCTGAAGTGTACTCAAAGACAGGTATGGGGCCTATTACAGTTTACAACAAGGCCCGCGACTCGAAAGGGGTGATGGGCACCGAAAACAGAGGAGCAATCTATGACACCCGTAAAGTTACAGGAGATGATGAGGACCTCTACACATCAACCTGGGGGAATGTGCTTATTATACAGGAGGTGGGGAAAGATCCTTACAATGATCCTAATGTAGAGCGCGATGGGCCTAACGATAACCAGTGGGGTGGTGAGATGAGCCTTACTTTCCCGAAAGAAGTGGTGCTGGAGTCGATGAATGTGCTGGATATGGATGTTTATGAAGACGACTCATGGGTATACTTATACAACGGTAAGGGAGAAGAAATTTTTAAAGCAAAACTGCAGCCACTGGGCAACAACAGCAGACAAACTGTAAACTTCGGCAATACCGCAGGAGTACGAGAGCTGAAAGTGGTTCTGGCCGGAACCAGTGGTTTCACGGGCTCAGCAGCTATAGATGATATCAAGTTCTGTGTGCCTGCAGTTCCGACAGATGATGTGGTGAAAGGCTGTACCCGCACACAGGGCTACTGGAAAAACCACGCAGATCCGAAGAAGAAACAATACGATTCCGCCTGGAATAACTACTTAGGGGTAGACTTCTATGGCATGGGTACTTACCTGGATGTATTGAAAAGAGCTCCGAAGGGTGGCGATGCCAATATTATCTTGGCACACCAGTTTATTGCAGCTGAGCTAAATGTGGCGGCTGGCGCTTCTATGCCTGCTAATGTACGGGAAGCATGGCTGGCAGCACAGGATTACTTTAAAGGAAAGCGCAATGCTACCCGAAGTGAGCTGATTGCATGGGCAGAACTGCTGGATAACTATAACAACGGCAAGGTTGGCCCGGGCCACTGCGACGGTTAACAGAGAGCTAACTATAGTGTAGCCAGAAAGAGAGTCTGTGTAACAGGCTCTCTTTTTTGTTTGCCTTTATACAAAGCTCATCTTATTGCCGTACATAGCTTATGGAACAGGAATTTTTGATGCGCCTTTACCAGGATCATACCCATACCAGCCACCTGGTGCCAGCTTCGGCTACCTGCCATTTTGCAGAAGGTGTGATACAATTACTTTTTCCACCTCTTTCCGAAAAGCGCTACACTGCATTTGAAGAATTAGAGGAGCATGTTATTTACCTGCAAGAAAGCCTGGAGCGCATACTGGCCGGAATGGTTGCCACCCTACCGGCACCGCCGGAGCAACTGGCCGCTGAAGTTATGCAGGGGCTGCCGGCAATACGCGTAATGTTAACCAGAGATGCGGAAGCGATTACCTCTGGCGACCCTGCTGCACAAAGTACTGAGGAGGTGATCCGGACGTATCCGGGCTTCAGGGCTGTGGCTTTTCACAGGCTGGCACATGCCATGTACAGGCTTGGTATTCCGTTGCTGCCCCGTGTTATAGCTGCCTACGCACACGCCCGAACCGGTATCGATATTCATCCCGGTGCCCGTATAGGAGATTACTTCTGCATAGATCATGGCACCGGTGTGGTAATTGGCCAGACAACTATAATCGGTAACTATGTGAAGGTGTACCAGGGAGTAACGCTTGGGGCAATCAGCGTGGAAAAAAGCATGGCTAACCTGAAGCGCCATCCAACTATAGAAGATCACGTGGTAATTTATGCGGGAGCTACCATACTTGGCGGCAACACTGTAATAGGTACGCGCAGTATTATAGGAGGTAATGTGTGGCTTACAGAGAGTGTACCACCCTACTCGCGCGTGTACCATCATCCGCAGATAAAAGTACGCCAGGCAGCAGCGCCTGAAGATGTTTTAAATTACTCTATTTAACGATACATAAACTATGAAAGCAACTACTATTCTGGATACTATAGGGCGTACACCGGTTGTGCGTATCAACAGGCTTTTCGGAGACAAAGCAGAAGTATGGATGAAACTGGAGCGAAACAATCCGGGCGGAAGTATAAAAGACCGCATTGCACTCTCGATGATAGAGGATGCCGAGAAACGTGGTATACTGAAGGAAGGAAGCGTGATTGTGGAGCCGACATCTGGCAACACAGGTGTGGGGCTGGCGATGGTGGCAGCCGTAAAAGGGTACCAGTTGGTTGTGGTTATGCCGGAATCAATGTCAATAGAGCGCCGCAGGCTGATGGCTGCATATGGTGCGCGGCTGGAGCTTACCCCGCGCGAGAAGGGAATGAAAGGTGCAATAGAGCGCGCCAAAGAGCTACTGCAGGAGCTTGATTACTCCTGGATGCCGATGCAGTTTGAAAATGAGGCAAACCTGCAGGTACACATCGATACCACAGCCCAGGAAGTACTGCAGGACTTTCCGGAGGGAATTGACTATCTGATTACGGGTGTCGGCACAGGTGGCCACATTACCGGCGTAGCGCGTGTACTAAAGGCCCGCAACCCTGATCTGAAAGTGTTTGCTGTAGAACCGACAGCTTCGGCGGTGCTAAGTGGCGGACAGCCCGGGCCGCACCCCATTCAGGGGGTGGGAGCCGGTTTTATACCTGCTATTATGGATACAACTTTGCTGGATGGCATCATACTGGTAGATGCTGAGGATGCTTATGATTACGCCCGCCGGGCAGCCCGTGAAGAAGGCATTTTTGTGGGTATTTCTTCAGGAGCGTCGTTGGCGGCAGTAGCTCAGAAGCTGGAGCAGGATATTCCGGAGGGTGCCCGTGTGCTGACATTCTGTTATGATACCGGAGAACGTTACCTGTCAGTAGAGGGATTGTTTGTGTAGCTCTGTTACGTAAAGCGGGGACTATAGCTATAGTTGTGCTCTGAACCAAAAAAGGTAGCCGCACCTGGAGGTGTGGCTACCTTTTTGGCTATAGTTTTATACTTCCAGCAGGTCTTGTATTTCTTCGTTCAGCGATTCTCGTACCTTCTGCAGTTGCCCGTCGGAGATGCATCGCTGCAGTCCGTTAAACACAGCCCGGAAAGATTCCAGAATTTCATCATCCTGCTGAAAATCATAGTTAGCTGCATAGGCATTTTTGTTACGGATGTAGTTTACCCATTCTTCGGTATGGCGTATTTGCACCGGCACTATTT
>DATBUF010000102.1:0-2173 GCA_036516435.1 Pontibacter sp. | reverse complement strand
ATTTCTCTTATTAGTACAACAACCGACTCTGACTCTTTAACAGTAAATTTTTGCACTATTTCTTTAGGGGCAAGCACCTGTTGTTGTAGTAACTGCAGTAATTTACTGCGGAGGGCCTGTAGTTCCTGCTCTTCCCGCTCCTTTTTGCGCTGTGCCAGGCAGAAGTCGCAGATGCGGCAGCTGTTATCAGTGATCTCACTGAAGTAGGCCAGCAGCAGTTGCGTACGGCATCGGTTGGAGTTTTCTACATACTTCCCCATTTCGCTCGCCTGCTCCACAGCTTTTGCTCGCAGCTCTTCTAATTTCTTATGGTTGAGCGGCAGGTTCAGTGCATCAAGGCGGGGCTTGGTGAAAATGAGTTGCGGGGCGTCGTGTTGAGGCTCATAAACGATTACCTGCAACTTATGCAGGTATTCTAGTTTGCGGCGCACATCCTGTTCAGACTTCTTCAGGTATTCGGCCAGTTTGCGTTCTGATATTTTTACAAAGTTGGTAAATGCCTCGCCCCCATACATGCGCAGGATCAGGCGCAGCAAGGCATCATGCTCCGGGTTCATGACCTGAAACTCGTAGAGCGCGGTATTGTTGAGTAGGAAGAACACCCGCGATGGTGCATGGTACCCTTCACTTAACTGCAGGTACCCTTCCCCTTCCAGCCGTTTGATGGCATGGTGCACCTCCAGTGGTTTAAGTTTATAGTTGCGGGCAAAATCGGCAAGTTCAAAATCGAAGCTGCTCATGCTACCGCTGCCCACTGCCAGCTGGTAGTAGTTTGCCAGGCACTGGTACACTCTCCTGATAAACGCTACAGGCGGGTGTGCCTCCTCTACTTTCTTTTGCAGATCGGCTACGTCGCTGGGGCCATAGAGTATAACCGCGTAACTATACTTCTCGTCGCGCCCTGCCCTGCCCGCCTCCTGGTAATAGGCTTCCAGGCTCTCTGGTAAATCAAGGTGCACCACCAGCCGCACATCGGGTTTATCAATGCCCATCCCGAAAGCGTTGGTAGCTACTATTACGCGTACTTTATCGTCTATCCAAGCTTGCTGTGCGGCACTGCGCTGCTCAAACTTTAAACCGGCATGGTAGGCTGCTGCTGCAATCTGGCGGCTCTGCAGAAACTTAGCCAATTCTGCTGTTTGTCTGCGGCTCCGCACATACACGATGCTCTGGCCAGGCATGCGCTGCAGTATCTCCAGCAAACGCCCCACTTTGTCTTCGGTATACAGGCAGGAGTACGACAGGTTAGCGCGGGCAAAACTCTTTACAAACAGGTTCTGCTCTTTAAACCGGAGCTTCTCCTGTATATCCTGGCGTACCTGTTCGGTAGCCGTAGCTGTAAGCGCCAGCACCGGAACCTTAGGCAACACCTCCCGAAGCTCTGCTATCTGGAGGTAAGGTGGCCGGAAGTCGTACCCCCACTGCGAGATACAATGTGCTTCATCCACGGCCAGCAGGTTTACTTTCATCCGCTTCACCCGCTCCTGAAAAATCTCGGTCAGTAAACGTTCCGGCGATAAATACAGGAATTTAACATTACCATACACGCAGTTATCCAGGGTAATATCAATTTCGCGCCGGTTCATGCCCGAGTAAATAGCTACAGCCGGAATGCCACGCTTTTTGAGCTGCTCCACCTGGTCTTTCATCAGGGCAATGAGTGGCGTAATTACCAGGCAAATACCTTCCATAGCCATCGCCGGTACCTGAAAGCAAATAGACTTTCCGCCACCGGTGGGCAACAGGGCCAGCGTATCCTTTCCTGCCAGTACCGAGCGCACAATGTCTTCCTGCAGCGGCCTGAACTGCTCGTAGCCCCAATAGGTTTTTAGTATATGGTGGATGTCCTGCAACGTGTTGTGGTTTGTAGGGCGAAGATAAAGTATAGTGTACAGAACTCAGCATTGTTCGTGTCATTTGCAACCGCAGTTTGATGATAGTGCCTTTCTGTAGTTTTATAGTTTGCTATAGTTGCAATATGACTATTGGCTATAGTTCTATAGTTAGCTATAGTTGCTGCTTGCCACAAGCCTGTAGTTTCATATTTATCTGTATTCCTGGGAGCTTTACTTACCTACAGTTCTATAGTTGGGTTGGCTCTCTCGGGCCGAGCGGCCCCGTCTTTGGGCATCGCGCTGCTGCCTTCTTGCTATCCTCCTGCGTCGGATTGCCT
>DATBUF010000101.1:0-4815 GCA_036516435.1 Pontibacter sp. | reverse complement strand
CAGCTAACACACTAACAGTACTGCTATGGGGTACAAACTTTTACTCTTTCTTTTTTTACTGACAGCCTTCGCCGCGCAGGGGCAAAGCAAATTCTCCAATAAACCCGACGAGTTTATAGTAGAGGCCAAGAACCTGATGCTGGCAGGCAAAGTAGCCAACGCAACGCAGCTGAATGCGGACCTGGATGAAGTGTGGAGCAGCGGCAAGCTTACGGACAAGCAAAAAGCACAGGTAATAGATATAGCGCAACGCATGTACCGCAAGAAAATGCGGTCTAACCCGCACTACTCCGACTTTTTTACCATGCTTACGGCGGGTGCCATAAAGCACAACCTGCGTGGCAACAGCCTGAGCAGCATGCTGGATGTAGTAGAAAAAGCCGTAGACAACGAGGATGTAGCCAATGTCGGTAGTTTTTTGAGCACCAGTAGTTTGTACCTGACCACAGGCCGTGTTTTCCAGAAACCTAACTATAGGCTGTATGCTACCGGCGGCAGTTTTAGCTTTAGCTACGAAGGGGTGTCTAAAAAGAGCAACGACGAAGGCACAGGGCAGGGCAGCGAGTGGGATAATATTTCCTGGGATGACGAGACAGGCCCGGAAAGTGAAAGTATAGATGATGGCTGGGGAGCACCTGTAACAAAGCCTAAAACCGAAGCACAGAAGAAAGAGGATGCCAGGAAGGCAGCACAGCGCCGAAAAGATAGTCTGAAGCAACGCTTTGTACCTGCGCAACCTGCAGTATCAGGGCCAACGCTGAAGCTGGAAAATGTAGACCTCGCTTTTGCAACTAACTACGATTCTACAGCTATACAGAAAACCAGCGGGCAGCTTATGCTGACCAAAGGCATTTTTGTAGGCGAGGGCGGCTCTTACGACTGGGAAGCAGGTGGCAGTCCGGCATCAGCCATTTTCCGGAAGTATAACTTTGATATAACGTTTGCCGGTTTTAAAGCCCCGGATGTTACCTTGAACTATAATGCTGTGCTTAGCAGCCCGATAGAAGGAGCTTTTGAGTTCAGGAGTAGCAAGCGTGGTGCCAGTGGCGAAAAGCTGTTCCCGCGCTTTGCCTCTTTTACTAATGATGCACAGGTAAAGAGTCTTGGCGAACGGATCAACTATAAGGGTGGCTTTTCTCTGGCCGGCGACCTGATTGGCAGCCGTGCACTGGATGGAAGTTTATCTGAAGTAACTATAGTAGATGGCGGTAAGCGGAAGTTCAGTTCCCGTGCGCTGAACTATACCCTGAACGATTCTGTGATTGTAGCATCCAGGGCAGCTGTCTCTATTTACCAGCAGCAGGACTCTATTTCGCACCTGGCAGTGCAAATGCGCTACTCCAAACCGCTACACCGGTTGGTGCTTACCAAAGACAAGGGGCCTTACAGCCGCACACCTTTCTACGACACTTACCACGAGATGGAAATTGTGGCAGAACGCGTGTACTGGGATCTCAACACACCAAACATCAATTTCTCTGTACTGAATACCAAAACCATCATTCCGGTACAGCTGGAGTCTACTAACTATTACTCCAATAATCGTTTTCAGCAACTGGTGGGGGTGGCAACCTTTCATCCCTTGCAGGCATTGGTAGCCTATGCGGCAAAATCAAAGCAGAACGAGTTTTATGCTGCCGATGTCTCTAAATTTAACAAGGTAAATGAGCAGTCTATCCGGCAGGCGGCTCACAATCTCTCGCGTGAAGGTTTCCTGGATTATGACAACAGCACCGGTTACATTGCCCTGAAGCGGAAAGCCTGGCTGTATGTTGGCGCCTCTAAAAAGCTTCACGATTACGACCACATTGTGATCCGTTCTGTGGTGCCATCCGGCCGTAATGCCACCCTGAACATGGATAACAACAAACTGGAGGTGCGTGGTGTCGAGAAAATTACGTTTAATAACGATTCCGCCAGTGTGTACATTGTGCCGGATAGTTCTATAGTTCGCATCCTGGATAACCGCAACATAGAGTTCGGAGGGCAGGTGTTTGCCAGCCGTCTGGCTTTCAGAGGGTCAAAGTTCAAGTTTGATTATGATCAGTTCATGATCGATATGCAGCAGCTGGATACGATAGCGCTGATCACAAAAGAGCGTAAATCCTCCAGAGGAAAAGTGTCGAACCAGGTGCTGACCAGCCGTTCCGGCAACCTGACAGGCAAGCTCTACATCAACAAACCCAATAATAAATCCGGCAAAGAGTTTTACCCGGAGTACCCCAAGTTTGATGCCCCGGTAGGTGCACAGGTAACCTTTAACCGGCCTGATGTGCTGGGTGGAGCCTACGACAGCACCGTGTATTTCGACATGCCACCCTTTAAGCTCGACAGTTTAAGTGCGGGCAAAGGAGCTATTGGCTTCGAGGGTACCTTCCACTCCGGCGGTATCTTTCCGGCCATTAAAACCAAGCTGATCATGATGCCGGATGAAACGCTCGGGTTCTATTATCAGCCTACGGCTAAGGGGCTGCCGGCATACGGTGGTAAGGGTATTGCCTACGATACCATTATGATGAGCTCGCAGGGCATCCAGAGTAAAGGAACGCTGAGCTACCTGACAGCTACATTGGAAGCGCCGGAATACACCTACTACCATGAGGCGGTAAAAACTGAAAAAGGTGCCACAGTAACTATAAAAGAAGAAAAGCTGAATGGCACAGAGTTCCCGGTGGCAACACTCAGCAACTTCCGGATGAACTGGCTGCCGAAAGCTGATTCGATGTACCTGCACACCACCAAAGAACCAATGCTGATCTATAAAGAGAAGTATAAGTTTAAAGGAGTGGCAAAGCTCTCGCCGGGCGGTATGTATGCCAGCGGCGAACTCGATAACCCGGTAGCTAACGTAACATCGCCGCAGCTGTTGTTTAAGCAGCGCAGCTTCTCGGGCAACAACTCACAGATGATCGCTAAGTCAGACGTGCAGGTAAGGCCGGCTATCAAGGCACAGGGGGTAGCGTTTAACTATGATATGACGAAAGGTACCGTGGATTTCGGTATCGAGAAGCAGGGAGCGGCAAGCCTCGAGTTCCCGAGAGCACAGTATAAAACATCTATGCGCAGTGCCCGCTGGGACTTTGCAACCGAGCGAATTACGCTGCAATCCGATGGAAAAGACAAGAACTACTTTTACTCCATGCACCCGGAGCAGGACTCGCTTAACTTTATGGCGGGTACCGGCGTGTACGACCTGAAGAAGAATACTATACTGGCTGGTGGTGTGCCTTACATAGCTGTGGCTGACATGTACGTGATACCGGACAGCGGCAAGGTAACTGTTTCGGCAGATGCTACCATCCGGACACTGCGTAACTCCCGCATTATGGCCGACTCGGCGCAGCAGTACCACAAACTGTACGAGGGCAACGTTGACGTAAAAGCGCGCAAACTGCTGAAAGGCTCGGCTTACCTGACGTACCTGAATGCAGCAGAAGAATCGTTTAAACTACACTTCAGCGACTTTACTTACGACAACCCGCAAGGCAAACGCAAGCCGATCTACTCTTTTGCTACGGCTACTATAGAGGAGAAAGATAAGTTCTACATTTTTCCACGCATCTTGTACAGGGGCAAAGTGCTGCTGCACGCCACAAAGCCTTACATGGATTTTGACGGAGAACTGAAACTGAACTTTACCGGGAATGAGGCAGATTCGGGTTGGTTTCCTTACAAGAAGGACACGCTGAACCCGACCAATGTGCGTATTCCAATACAAAAGCCGAAGGCAGCCGATGGCACCCCACTGCGCACCGGTATACACGTGTCAGCCTCTACAGCCAAACTATACAACACCTTTGTGTCGCAGAAGCAGCACGAGGATGACCTGGACCTGTTCCTGGTAGATGGCTCGATCTCTTATAACAAAGCAAACAACGAGTTTAAGATTGGCCGGGAAGAACGTGCCTACGCAAACGCATACGAGGGCAACGTGCTGCGCTACAGCGAAGCAACCAATACCCTGCACTTTGAAGGCAAACTGAACCTGCTCAAATCGAGCCGTAACTTTAAACTGAATGCCTCCGGCAACGGGGTGGCCAACGTAGACAGCAGCAAGTATAACCTGGATGCCTTCATAGCTTTTGACCTGGAAATGCCGGAGCAGGCCCTTACCGCTATGGCCAAGCACCTGGAGGAAAATACCGGGGCGGCCCCTGAAGCGTTGGATGGAAGCGATGCCACTTACTACAAACTGGGGGAATTTATAGGCGACAGAGGCGTGCGCAACTATATCAGCAAATCTTCTGGAACTTATATCCCACTGCCGAAAGTTGACAAAGCACTTATCCGCAGCCTGATCCTGAACAAGGTGGATCTGCAATGGTCTAACGAGCAGAAAGCCTGGTACAGCAAAGGTAAATTAGGAGTGGCCAGCATTCTGAAAGATGACATAAATGCCATGATAGACGGGTACCTGGAAATAAAGCAGGACATGAACGGCGAACCAACAATGAATTTATACCTGCAGGCCGATCAGTATACCTGGTACTATTTTAGCTTTTATGAGAACGGGCTTACGCTGGCTTCCTCCAACGATAAATTTAACCGGGCAGTAAGTGCAAAAGCAAAGCGCAGCCGCGGTGCCAGCACAAACTATGGGTTTTACCCGGGTGAGGATATCGAAAAGAATCAGTTTATAGAGTATTTTACCAAAACATATCTGGGCGGTAAAGGTGGCTTTAAAGCAGCTACGCAGCAGGCAGAGCTTAATACCTCTGAAAGCATTGATTTTGTAGACGATACGCCGAAGAAGGAGAAGAAGCGAAAAAAGAAAAAGGGCAGTGAGCAGGAAGGCGAAACAGGACCAGATAACCA
>DATBUF010000100.1:0-7194 GCA_036516435.1 Pontibacter sp. | reverse complement strand
CTATAGTTTGCAAGAGCCCAATCTATAGTTTTATAGTTTCGGCTATTGTCGGTCTTGCTTTTTCAAAGCAACGCCAGTTACAAACTGGCAGCTAAGCTCAGCCACAAGTTACGCTACCGCTAAACTTGCGGCATGTGCGCTGTTTAACCCGGCGGAGGTTCAATCTATAGTTTGACAGGACGCTATAGTTAGACTTCCACAGGCGTGTTCATGATGGCGATGGCTTTGCTGATCTTGTTTGCCCACCGCTTCTGTTGTCTGTAGTTGTTGCCGCCGTTGGTCTCGCGGTCGTACTTGTCCTGAAACTTCCGCATCTCTGCCAGGTGTTTTGTGAGGATCTTTTCAACTTCGGCTTTGTCTTTCGAGGTTTTGCTATCCAGGCTGTTCAGTTCAATCTCCAGCGTTTCGGCATACAGGTGGGCAATATCAAAGTGCAGTTGCTCGTGCTGCAACGAGTAAGCATCCTTGTAAGCAGGTCGCACCCACGACTCATCTTTAAAAGCCACGGCATAAGCATCGTACGTGATCTTGCCCGACCAAAAGCTGGTATCCTTTATTTTCAGGAAAATACTTACCGTGATCTCAGCGCCCTTGTGCATGTCAGATGGTTTTGCTTTCCCCTGAAAGTCCTGCCAGGTGAGCAGCTTACCCGGCTCGTAGGCCAGTACATTATAATCCTGTGCAATTCCCTGCAGCCAAAAGAGCAAGCCTAAAAAGATCAGAAAAGTCCGTTTCATCTATAGTTTTATAGTTGTATTACCTGTTTATGCATAAAACGGGCCAACTATAGTTTGCGTTCAGGAGCGCTATAGTTGGGCTGGTAGTTCCGGCTACACTATAGCTACTACCGAAGCGGGAGTTAAATTACCGATGCCAGACATCCACCGAAACTATAGTTCACTTTGTGAACTCACAACTATAGCAGCCGTACCAACTTTATTAACCACCTGCACGGCACTATGGCATACCTCTCCATCGAAGATCATGGCGTAATCGGCGACCTGAACACAGTGGCACTGGTCGGGCTCAACGGCTCCATCAATTTCATGTGTTTCCCCGACTTTGACTCGCCCACCATTTTTGCCTCGCTGCTGGATGCACAGAAAGGAGGCAGCTTTACCATAGAACCGACGCACAACGGCATGAAGCACCGCCAAATGTACCTGCCCGATACCAATGTGCTGCTTACACGTTTTTTGTCGGAAGAGGGGATAGGGGAAGTAACCGACTTTATGCCCGTGGAAGCGCAGGACCAGGGCAACCGGCTCATCCGGCGGGTGTCGTGTGTGCATGGCAAGCTGATGTTCCGGGTGCAGTGCAGCCCGCGCTTTAACTATAGCCGTTCGCCGCATACTACTGAGCAGGTCAGCCCGCATGAAGTGTTATTCTCCAGCACCGGCTCAGACGGTGTCGCTATCAGGTTAAAAAGCACAGTGCCGCTGCAACTGGCGGATGCAGATGCTACTGCCACTTTTAGCCTGCAAACCGGCGAAACAGCAGACTTTATACTGGAGCATGCAGACGATCAGATTCCGCCATCCGAAGAACTACAGAACTATGTTACCAAAAGCCTGTTCGCTACTGTTGCCTACTGGAAAGACTGGGTAGGGAAGTGCCATTACAAAGGACGCTGGATGGAGATCGTGAACCGCTCGGCACTGGTACTCAAACTGATGACCTCCAGTAAGTATGGCTCCATGGTGGCAGCCCCCACGTTTGGCCTGCCCGAGCAGGTAGGTGGCGAGCGCAACTGGGATTACCGTTACACCTGGATCCGGGATGCGTCGTTTACAGTGTACGCGTTGCTGCGGCTGGGTTACAAACAGGAAGTAAAAGACTTTGTAGATTGGGTAGACCGCCAGTGCGATGATGTAAGAACAGCCGGCAGGCTAAGACTGATGTACACTCTGAGTGGTAAGCTGGACCTGGAAGAAATTGTGCTGCACCACCTGGAGGGCTACAAAGGCTCTAAGCCGGTACGTATTGGCAACGGAGCTTACGACCAGGTGCAACTCGATATTTACGGTGAACTGCTGGACTCAGTGTACCTCTACGACAAGTATGGCGCCCCCATTGCCTACGAGTTCTGGAACGACCTGCGCCAGCAGGTGGAGTGGGTGTGCGATAACTGGCACCGCGAAGATGAAGGTATTTGGGAAGTACGGGGTGGCAAAAAGCAGTTTCTGTATTCCCGCATGATGTGCTGGGTTGCCATAGACCGTGCCATGAAAATAGCCAATAACCACTCATACCCTCTGCCGCCCCGCTGGCGCGAAGAGCGCGACAAGATCTTCTTTTCCATTCATCATGAGTTCTGGAACGAGGAGCTGCAGAGCTTTGTGCAGTACAAGGGTGCCGATACCGTAGATGCCGCCACGCTGCTGATGCCGCTCATCCGGTTCATCAGCCCCAAAGATCCGCGCTGGCTCTCTACACTAAAACGCATTGAAGAAAGGCTGGTGTCCGATGCACTGGTTTTCCGGTACCGTAACAGCGAGGCGCTGGATGGCCTGAGTGGCAACGAAGGCACCTTCTCGATGTGCACGTTCTGGTATGTGGAGTGCCTTGCCAAGGCCGGGCAGGTAGACAAGGCACGGCTGTACTTCGACAAAATGCTGGGTTATGCCAACCACCTGGGCCTTTATGCCGAAATGCTGGGCCTGAAAGGCAACCACCTCGGCAACTTTCCGCAGGCTTTTACCCACCTGGGCCTCATCAGCGCCGCCCTCAGCATCAACGATATTCTGGAAGGCCATGAAAACAAAAAGAGGCTATAGAAATGCCACAGATCTCATTGTGTCTCTAAAGCCTGTGAGTGCCTTGCCCGCTATGTAGCAACTATAAACTATACCGACAATATGGCGCACTGCACAAGGTTGGCTTTTTGTTTGAGGATGCCGTAGTTTTACAAACAACAGCTGCTAATTATAAACTATAGCAGCTTTCAATTAAAACTATACACCGCATACACATGACCAAGATAAGATCAACCACCGTTTTAGGCATTTACCACAACGGCGAAGTAGCCCTGGGCGCCGACGGACAGGCCACTATGGACAAGCACATTGCCAAAAGCAACGTGAAAAAAGTACGTAAACTGCTGGATGGCAAAGTGGTAACAGGTTTTGCCGGTTCTACTGCCGATGCGTTTACCCTGCTGGAGCGCTTTGAGGAGAAACTGAATGCCTACCAGCATAACATGAAACGCGCTGCCATAGAGCTGGCCAAGGACTGGCGCAAAGACCAGTACCTGCGCAAACTCGAAGCCATGATGGTAGTAGCTAACAAAGAGGAGCTGCTGATTATTTCCGGTACCGGCGATGTGCTGGAGCCAGACCACCAGATTGCCGCTATCGGTTCGGGCAGTATGTTTGCGCACGCTGCCGCACTGGCCCTTAAAAAACATGCTCCGCACCTTACTGCAGAAGAAATGGTACGCGAAGCCCTGAACATTGCCGCCGACATCTGCATTTATACTAACCATAACCTCATCATCGAGAAGCCAGCCAAGTAAACTATAGTCACGTGGAGGTAATCGCCCGGGCCATCAGGCAGCTGTACCCGATCTCTGACAGCACTTTTGAGCAACTCGCAGCTTTCATGGTAAAGCTGGAGCTGCCGAAAGGGCATATACTTTTCAAAGAGGGGGAGATCAGTAATAAAGTGTTCTTTATAGAGCGGGGTATTGCGCGTGCTTTTTGCTACCGCAACGATCAGGAGGTTACGTTCTGGTTTGGTGCCGAAGGCGACCTGATCTTCTCCTACTATAGCTACGTGGCCAACAAACCCGGCTACGAGACCGTGGAGCTTTTGGAGAAGTCGGAAGTATACGTGATGGACCTGAACCGCCTGCAGGAACTATACCTGACCAATATTGAGCTGGCAAACTGGGGCCGTAAACTGGCCGAGTACGAGCTGATCAAGACAGAAGAACGGTTTATGGTTTTTCAGTTTCAGTCGGCTACCGAGCGCTACAAAAGCCTGCTGGAGCAAAACCCGCAACTGGTGCAGCGCGTGCCACTCAGCCAGATCGCCTCTTACCTGGGTGTAACGCAGGTAACACTAAGCCGCATCCGGGCCGAAGTGCGATAGTTTTTAACATTTGTTAAATTTCTTCTGCCGTAATGTCCGGACCTTTGCAGAAACATGTAAAGCTATGGCCTGGATATACCTTATAGTTGCCGGACTTTTTGAAATCGGATTTACCACCTGCCTGAAACTATCGGAAAACTTTACCCAGCTGAAGTGGTCGGCGGGATTCTTTGTATGCATTTCTGCCAGCTTCTTTCTGCTTAACAAGGCAATTCAGGATATCCCTATCGGAACGGCTTACGCTGTCTGGACCGGGATTGGGGCAGTGGGTACGGTTATAGTCGGCATTACGCTTTACAAAGAGCCATCCGACTTCTGGAGACTGTTCTTCATTTTCCTGCTCATCGGCTCTATTATTGGCCTGAAGTTGGTATCAAAATAGGGGACAGGCAGTGCTTTGGCGCAATAGCAGGCAACATATACTTTTAAAGCGTATCTTTGCCCGGCAAACAACTTATTGAACTACACCGGTACGATAGGTGTATAAAATCGAATAGCGAACTACAGAATTATAAAACAGGACGATGAACGTAACCAACTTTCTGAAGAAACATTACAAGCACTTTAACGCGGCCTCTCTGATTGATGCTGCCGAAGGGTACAAGACCCACCTGAACAACGGTGGTAAAATGATGATCACGCTGGCAGGTGCCATGTCTACGGCTGAGCTGGGTATAATTCTGGCAGAGATGATCCGCCAGGACAAAGTACAGGCCATTTCGTGCACAGGCGCTAACCTGGAAGAAGATATCTTTAACCTGGTAGCGCATGATTTTTACGAGCGCGTGCCGCATTACCGCGAGCTTTCAGCTGCTGACGAAGAGGCCCTGCTGGAGCGCCACATGAACCGCGTAACCGATACCTGTATTCCGGAAGAAGAGGCCATGCGCCGCATCGAGCACACGGTATTGAAGTTTTGGGAGAAAGCAGATCAGGAAGGCAAGTCATACTTCCCGCACGAGTTCTTCTACCAGATTCTGTTATCAGGCGAGCTGGAGCAGTACTACCAGATCGACCCGAAAAACAGCTGGATGCTGGAAGCTGCCAAAAAGAACCTGCCAATCATCTGCCCGGGCTGGGAAGATTCAACACTTGGTAACATTTTCTCCAGCCACGTAATTAATGGCGACATTAAAAACGTGCACACGGTTAAGACTGGTATTCAGTACATGATGTACCTGGCTGACTGGTATACTGAGAATGCCAAAGAAGAGTCTACTGTAGGTTTCTTCCAGATTGGCGGCGGTATTGCCGGCGACTTCCCGATCTGCGTAGTGCCTATGCTGCACCAGGATTTGCAGCGCACCGGTGTTCCGCTTTGGGGCTACTTTGCACAGATCTCTGACTCTACAACCAGCTATGGTTCTTATTCAGGCGCTGTACCAAACGAGAAAATTACCTGGGGTAAGTTGGGTAAAGACACGCCAAAATTCGTGATCGAGTCGGATGCAACTATAGTGGCGCCGCTTATTTTCGCGATTGTGCTGGATATGTAAAACACGGCCGCTCAGGCTGAATATGTAAAATAAAAGCGGCTGCAGGTTTATACTTGCAGCCGCTTTTATTTTGTGCTGATCTCCGGTATATTCGCGTCTCTATATATTCCAGAATAAATGAAAACAATCTTTACTGCAGTCTTTAGCTTGCTGGCGCTTTGTGCGTTTGGTCAAAAGCATTTTGTAAAAGGGTACTACGTTACTGCACAGGGCGATACTATCCAGAGCTACATCAACGATAAAAAGTGGACAAGAAGCCCTGACCAGATCCAGGTAGCGGCCTCGCCTGACGGTACTTCCAGTACTATACTTACCATTGCTGACCTACGCGGGTTTGCACTGGAAACAGGGGACGTTTTTGTGCGGGAAATAGTGCAACTGGATAAATCTCCTGTTTCGGCAGACAGAATGCAGGTTGGTGCGGCTCCTATAGTTGTAACCGATACTGTTTTGCTACGGGTGCTGGTAAAAGGTGCGCTGAACCTGCTGTACATGCAGGATGAGCACGCCAAAGATCACTTCTTTATGCAGCAGCCGGGTGCACAGCCCGAAGAGCTCCTGATTATCCGGAAACTGGTTGATACTTCAGGTAAAACAGATGTAGCAGGCAGTAGTACCACAGAGGCGGTGCGTACTATAGAGGTATACAAGGAACTGCTCGCCAGAGCCATGCACGCCTGCCCCGAAGTAACTGAAAAAGCCTACAAAACCGATCTGAAAGCATCGCAACTGACGCGCCTGTTCGTGAACTATAACGCCTGTGTTGGCGAAGAAGAGCCCGGCTACGTAGCCAAAGCCGAAAAAGTAAAACTGCAGCCAGGCCTTGTAGCTGGCCTGATGCCCACTACACTAACTATAAACCGGAGAGAGCAAACCTATAAACTTACCCCGGGTAACATGGCGCAGAACTATACGATAGGGCTGTCGCTAAACATGCTGTTGCCACGGGCGCGCGGGAGCTGGTCGGTGTATAACGAGCTGGCCTGGAAAGCCTACCAGGCACAGGGCAGCCACGAACAGCAAACTTCTCCTAACAACTACAAGCACGAAGAAATTACCTTTGAAATGGGCTACCTGGGGCTGAACACTACCATCCGGTACCAGTATCCGCATAAAGCGTTGCAGCCTTTCCTACAGGCAGGTGTTTCAAACAATCTCAGCCTTGCCAGTAAAAACAAAGTAAATACCTATAGCCGCGAATTTACAGTTGAAGATCGCAGCGAAGCGCCATTCCTGGACCCGATACGGAAGTATGAGGTTGCCCTGCTGGCCGGCGTGGGAGTGCAGGTAAAGCAGTTTAGTATGGAGGCGCGCTACGAGAGAGGAAACGGCATGTCTCATACTATTGCGGCAAGCAGCATACGCCATAGTTTTATGTTTATAGTTGGCTATAGTTTAAGATAGGGATAACTGTACCACAAATAAAAAGCAGCTGCAGGTTTATACTTGCAGCTGCTTTTTATTTCGGTGATCTTGTCCTTGACCTTCTGGTCGGCGCCGCGCAGCGCGATCGCGAGCTTGTCGTTCGGGATGTCGCGCAGCACGGTCTGCATCGCGCGGTCGTCGATGTCGGCGAGGTTGTCGAACACGAACATCAGGTCGCGGA
>DATBUF010000099.1:0-5487 GCA_036516435.1 Pontibacter sp. | reverse complement strand
AAGTATTATGATGACCTCCATGCAAAATGCTACCTAAACGATGATTCAATGATTATTACTTCATTGAATCTATATGAATTCTCCATGGCTAATAACAAAGAAATGGGAGTTCTAATAAACAAAAACGATCCAGCAGATTCGCGTCTCTTTGAGGAAGCGCTGAATGAAGTTGATTACATAAATCAGAATAGCAAAAGATTTGAGGTCGGTAGCAGTAAGAGCTCTTTCAATAAAAGTATTTTCAACAATGTAGCGGAGAAATCTGAAACAAAGGTTAAGAATGTCGACAATGCTCCATCAAACTACAAACCCAAAGGGTATTGTATTAGAACAGGTGTAGAGATACCATTTAACCCAGATCGGCCTTTAAGTTATGAAGCTTACCAAATTTGGAATCAATTTGGGGATATAGATTATCCAGAAAGGTTTTGCCATTTTACAGGAGAGCCATCAAAAGGAGAAACGAGTGTAAGACGCCCTATACTATACAAGAACTGGCATAAGGCGAGAGAGGTTCATAGTATAAAATCTCATTTATAACAAGCTAAGTACTATTTCCCCCGGCTTGTAATCATTAGTAACTAATAGGTAGTGTGACCTTCGGCAACTAGAAAATAACAATTAATTTATATCTAAAATACAACCTACTTAATGGACGAATGCAATTGAACAAACTATGCCTCATAATCATTTACGTGTAATTCTTAAGTATACTTGAGATTTGGAGGATACACCTAGGCAACCTTAAAAAGAAATCCATCTATCCCAGCCCCGAGTTCACTGCCTGGCACGTAAACGAAGTTTTTAAAGGTGGATACCGCTAAACTATAGCTTATGTTCAACGACGACGAAGACGACGAAAGTATAAACCCGCAGCTACTGCCCATTTACCGGAAAGGTGAGGAAATAATGCTGCTCACCCTCAAGATAACGGCGCTTATACCCGATACAGACGAGATACAGAGCCACCTGAAAGCCATGATGCTGCAGGATGCTGCCCTGCTAACCGTGAAAGTATCCGGTGCCGAGGCGGCTGACCTGTACGACATCCGGATGGAGAATGCCACCATCGTGCGCAAGGCTGCGCGCGAACTTCTCACCCACTGCACCAGCCTGGAGATGTTTAACTTTAAGGAAACGCACTACCTGCAACTGATACGTGAAGCTGTAGAAGAATACCGCCTGCTCTTTATAGACTGGGTAAACTCCTTCGATCCCTGGAATTACATCCTGGATGATTGGGGATTGTTTAACCCGCCCGGCATTAAACCGGAACAATAACCGGACACAAACTATAGTTTATGAATCAGCAGGTTACAGCAACTAACTTGTCCTTGAAAGCACTCACATATTCCACCAATGCACAGCCGGGCCGAAACGTGTACGCACCTTAATACTATAGTTTTAATGCTGACTTTCGAGAAATTCAGTACTAAGTGTAGCGACCTTCACAATCCCAAAATAACTAGCTAATGACAAAACAAGACCGATATACTTTAACCGTGAGGCAGACGTTCAGCGCCTTCCTGGACGGCATTATAGACAACCAGGAGCTGATCATAAAGCTCAGGGAGATTGAAATGCAGCTCATGTCTGACAACGACACAGATGAGGAAGAAGAGGGAGTACCGACCGGAAGAGGCCTGTGGATCCGGTTTTTTGAAGGTGATACGGACGGACTATCGATAGATGAAGTAGAAAAGGATCTGCGCAACGTCGACCACCCCAACTATAGGATTCTGATGCAAGGCATGGCAATCGGGCTTGCGGCTGATGAGCTGGAAGTGCATTATCAGTAAAGAGCCTGTGGCATACTCCGGCTTACTGTACTTCTAAAATTAAAAGCAATGTTCCTTTAAAATCCGTACCTTTAGGTAAACCATAAAATGATCTGTCATGGCAAAGTCACAAGACGCAAAAAAGGAAACGAAGAAGAAGCCGGCTAAAACCGCAAAAGAGAAACAGGCCGAGAAACGCGATAAGAAAAAGAATAGTTACGAGTAAGACCTATAACTTACCGTTGTGTGAGCCAGAAAGAGGGTGGTAAACTATAGTTTGCTGCCCTCTTTTTTTATAGTTGATGCCAGTGAATAAACTACCTGTGCTGCTCGTAGGTGTTGGCAGGAAGTACGGCCTGCAACTTGTTAAGCTCCTCTCCTGTTAAGGCAGCAGCATTACGCAGCAGGAGGGCATCCTGTAGTTGCGCTTCTGTCCGGATGCCCAATACAGCTGCGCTTACGGCGGGGTGCTGTAACACAAATCTTACAGCTACCTCTGAAGGCAAACGCTTGTTTCCGGCTACCGCCTGCACGGCAGCCACCATCCGCTGCACTTCTTCCAAACTATAGTTCAGGTAAGGTTTGCCTGGCTTGCCTGCCAAGAGCCCCTGCGCCAGGCTGCCTCTTGCCAGTACGCTTATGTGTTGCTGTTGCAGCAGGTCCAGTATAGTTTCCTCAGGGCGGCGGTCCAGCAGGTTGTACTGCAGCATTACGCTAACTATAGCCGAATGGCTCACATATTCCCGTATCACATTTGGCCGGATAGATGAAATGCCATACGCCCGGATCTTCCCCTCCTGCTTCAGTTGCTCAAAAGCCTCAATGGTTTCATCAATGGGGTCGTCTATCGTTCCGCCGTGTAGTTGGTACAGATCAATGTAATCGGTTTGCAGGCGCTGCAGACTTTCCTCCACAGCCTGCAGGATGTAGCTCTTACGCGGGTTCCAGTCCCAGCCGCTGCCATCCGGTCGCCATTGGTTTCCTACTTTTGTTGCCAGCACTACCTTGTCGCGCTTGCCTTTAAAAGCTTTGCCCACCGTTACCTCATTGCCACCCTGCTGGTACAGGTCAGCTGTATCAAAAAAGGTGATACCGTTAGAAAAGGCCTGGTGCAGCAACCGGGCATTGGCAGCGTGGTCGGTGCCGAGCGACATGCAGCCAAAGGCAACGGCACTTATTTGTATTCCGGATGTACCCAGGGTAGTATACTTCATGCGATCGTGTTTACTGGTGAGCGGCTAAACTATAGTAGAGCTACAGTTAAGCAGAAAAAAGGTTTAGGCAACATCTGCTCCTGCCGCATGTACAGGTAATAATGTTTTAACCTGCAGGTGCTATAGTTAGTATAAAATTCAGGCTATATTTACGCTGGTATATTTTTAACTGACAGCTTCAAGCAGCATTTCATCACAACATTTATGCGTAAACTTATCATTAAAAGTCTTGCTGAACTTACCCAGTACGAGGGCCAGGAAATGGGTACATCGGAGTGGCACACCATTACACAGGAGCAGATAAATAAATTTGCCGATGCCACCCTGGACCACCAATGGATACACCTGGATGCAGACCGTGCCCGCACCGAAACACCGTTTGGCGCTACCATCGCACACGGCTACCTAACCGTATCGCTGCTCCCCCACCTGTGGCACCAGATTGTAGCCATCGAAAACCTGAAAATGCAGGTAAATTACGAGATCGAGAGTCTGCGCTTTAACCAGGCCGTAACCGTAAACAGTGAGGTGCGCCTGCGTGCTAAAATGTTATCGGTGAAAGACCTGCGTGGCATAGCCAAAACCCGCATTGAAGTAACACTGGAAATTAACGGCAGCAAAAAACCAGCGTATACGGGCGTAATCACCTTCCTGTATCATTTTAACAGTTAAAGGCTGCAGGAGAAGTATACACAACTATGGCAAATGCAAATCTGAATGAGTGGGATAAGGAGCGGTACCTGGAGCTAAATGCCTATTTCCGGGTACGCATACAGGTGTTGGTTGATTCAGATCCTTATATCAAAGAACTGATCCGGAAGGGCGAGGGCATGCAGCTGAGTGATCTGATCAACCAGTTGTCGGATGATGACAAAGCGCTCTGGGATGAATTTCTGCACCTGGACAGCATAAAGCTGCACCGCGACATGCAGAACCACCTGGAAGGGAAAGGAACTCCGTATAACCCGCGCGATGGCTTCAGCAACGAAGGCCCGGACGATGAGGACGACGACATGCCGCCCATCTGGTAAGTACGCGCTGCTGCCACCTGTGTATACCTCCGGAACTATAGCATTGCTATTGCCTGGATTTGAACAAAAAATGCAGTTGCCAGTTAGCTATAATGTGCCCCATAGTAGTGCCGGGGAAACCGTACGAACCTGCCCAAATACAACAATAGCATGCAAAAACTAAAACTTTTTAGCACACAGCCGTTAATACTTAAGGCCGTTACCGGAAAGATGCGCCAGATATACTGAATTTCAGATATTAAACTCTGGTAGATTTCATTTTACTACATTTTTCCATAATTTCGCCTTTATCTAAAGAGACACAACAACCGACATAAACAAAACGAGACAATGTCAGATTTCGCTGAAATTATTTTAGAGGGTAAATCCTATAAAATGCCCATCGTAGTAGGTACCGAAGATGAGAAAGCAATCGATATAAATAACCTGCGTTCAGAGAGCGGCTACATCACCCTGGACTCCGGTTACAAAAACACAGGAGCTACCAGCAGTGCCATCACGTTTCTGGATGGTGAGAAAGGGATTCTGAGCTACAGAGGCTACCCTATTGAGCAGCTTGCTGAGAAATCGAACTTCATTGAGGTGGCTTACCTGCTGATCTACGGCTCGCTGCCAACGCAGCAGGAACTGGATACCTTCAGCAATTCTATTAAAATGCACACCCTCGTAAACGAGGACATGCGCAAGATACTGGATGGTTTCCCATCTACAGCACACCCCATGGGCATTCTGTCTGCCCTGGTTAGCTCGCTTACCGCCTTCTACCCGGAGTCGCTTAACCCGAACCAAAGCAAAGAGGAGTTAGACCTGTCTATCATCCGACTGATGGCTAAAATGCCAACTATAGCTGCCTGGTCTTACAAAAACTCTATCGGGCACCCAGTAAATTATCCAAAAAACAAGCTGGATTATTGCTCTAACTTCCTGCACATGATGTTCGCCTACCCTACTGAGGAGTATGAGATGAACCCTGTAGTGGTAGATGCCCTGAATAAACTGCTGATTCTGCACGCTGACCACGAGCAGAACTGCTCTACTTCTACTGTGCGTCTGGTAGGCTCGGCTAATGCAAGCCTGTACTCTTCTGTTTCGGCTGGTATTTCTGCCCTGTGGGGACCACTGCATGGTGGTGCAAACCAGGCAGTAATCGAGATGCTGGAAGCAATTAAGGCCGATGGCGGCGACTCTAAGAAATACATTGCTAAGGCCAAAGACAAGAATGACTCTTTCCGCCTGATGGGCTTTGGTCACCGCGTGTACAAAAACTTCGACCCGCGTGCTACCATCATCAAGAAAACAGCTGATGATGTACTGACAGCACTGGGCGTGAACGATCCGATCCTGGACATCGCCAAAGAACTGGAAGAAGCTGCGCTTACCGATCAGTACTTTGTAGAGCGTAAACTGTACCCGAACGTAGACTTCTATTCTGGTATCATCTACCGAGCGCTGGGCATCCCGACG
>DATBUF010000098.1:0-4087 GCA_036516435.1 Pontibacter sp. | reverse complement strand
TGCATTAAGCCCTCGACAGAACCTCGGGAGGTAGTGCCGGATTCTTCCAAAAGCTCTAACCAGAACAAAGTTTCATCAGCTTCTTCAATAACTATGCTTACTTTGGCATGAAATTCAGCGGATGACCGGGCTCTGCAGGCTGCTCTATAGTTCGCGCCAACTGAGGTTGCAGAACGCAATAACTGACGCTTCATGATAGTCGCTTCTTCTGTCTTTGGCAGCGTCTGGCTGAAGCGGATCACATACAGCGCTAATCTTTTAGTGCGCTGCCTGAATTTCTCAACGAATTCCTCTTTCGGTAACCTGTTTGAATCATTCATTTCTCTCATTTTAGATTCACTCATTCACTCAATCAAAATTCAAAATTACTCTCTACTCACAAAGGTGTAAACTATACAGCTCAAAGTAGCGGTGCTCGAAGAGGTCGTCAAATTTATAGGAGTAGCCTATGTTTTGTGGTTTTTTGCCGAATTTAACCTGCCGGATGTATTTCTGCAGAATAGTAAACAGCGATGCATCGTGCGTGATATCGCCCCAAACGGTGATGGTTTCCTGTTCCGGGTTCATCTTCTGCTCCTGCATCACAAAAATGATGTAGTAAATAAAGTCTTCGGGGCTGTGGTACTGAAAAACGTTGCAGAACTGCAGCCCTTGTTCGTCTGCTACCAGTATGGTTACCAGCCCACGCTCTACAAACACATACATGCTGCGCGGAATGCTGCGGCCGGCCATATGCAGTATACTTTTAACAAGAGAACTCGTCTGGTGCACAAACTGAAGCGGATGCTCCGGGAAAAGATCTTCTATCGTTTCGCGGAGTACGCGCTCTATGGCAAAAATATTGACTGCCTCCAGGCTGCTGTGGCTGTAGGAGCGTACGTCATCCAGCAACGGGTTCAGGTTGCTGTGCAGGCGTAAATAGTCCTGTTGATGCGCCGGGTCGTAGAGCGTTTCCGGTACTAGCGTAAAATGCTGGTTGCTTACGGCTACACGCACGGTATGCCAGCCTTTCTCCTGCAGCAGCGGGTTCTCAGTAGCAATCAGCCGGAGCTGTTCGGCCGCCTGCGCCGCTGTGAACACGGTAATCAGCTCATAGTCTTCGAGGGCCACAAACTTGTTGCGCTCCAGGTCCACTATTGCCAACCGTATGCTCTTTTGTGCAAGCGACAGGTATAAGTGGCAGTGGCTGGCCGCAGAAAGCGTAAAGCCTTCGTCCTGAATTTTGTGTGATAGCCGGAAGTTGGTGCTGATCGTGTTCAAAGTATAAATTGCTGTATAGAGGCCGGTTTAAAGTGCTTTGCAAGTATACTAAAAAGATGGCATTTCTACTTCAGGAAATAGTGGGGCAGACTCAGCAGGTCGTTGAAGGAGTACAGGTGGTGCAGCATGCGGTGCTTGTCCTGCAAGGGAATGTCATCCACTTCCCGCTTGGTTTTCCAGGCTACTTCTTCTATGAGTTGCATCTCCGGAGTTGCTTCCGGGTCGTGGCCTTTAGCTATAGTTCCGCCGGTAACTTTTACTTCAAAAAATAGCTCCACAGCATGCAAAGGTGGTTCCAGGAATTCATTTACAAACAGGAAGCGACCGACTTCCGCTACCAATCCGGTTTCTTCTGAAAACTCACGTTGCAGGCAAGCTGCTATACTTTCGCCGAACTGCAGACCACCACCCGGCGGTGACCAGAAAGCCTGGTTTTTTATAGTTGCCTGGTGCCGCACCAGCAGCAGTTTATCATCTTGTATGCAGATGCCGCATACGCGCACCCGCACCTTGTCGGAGTAAGCTGCGGCATTGGGGTTTAAATTTGTCATAGTTTGTTTGCGCGTGGTATTGGTGGTATTTTTGTGGTATGATCCAAACATACAATCCCGATTTCGAAGCCGACATCCGCGAAAAACTGGAACGCCAGGAGTTCATGAAACTGATGGGCTTCGAAGTTACAAAAATTGAAGCAGGAAGAATAGAAGGCGAGCTAAAACTGGAGCAGCACCACAAGCAGCATAAAGGCTTTACGCACGGCGGCGTTATTGCTACACTAGCCGATATAGTTGCCGGTTTTGCAGCTGTAAGCCTTGTCCCGAAAGACCACCATGTAGTTACTGCCGAGATCAAAGTTTCTTACTTCCATCCGGGGATAGGCGATAAGCTGCTGGCTAAAGGCTATGTGATAAAGCAGGGGCGCAAGCTTAATTTCTGCGAGGCTGAAGTGTACGTGGTAAAAGGCGAAGCCGAACCGTTACTGATCGCAAAAGCTACCACCAGCATGGCCACTATAACGCCCGAAGATATAGCTAACAGAGTTAAAAGTTAAGAGGCTATAGTTAGTAGTTTTTAAACTATAGCTATAGTTTCAGGTGTTGTAATGTGGCTGCTAACTATAGTTCTACATGCCGCGAGCATTCTCGCACGTGATAAACTATAGCTTGTGCCTCCGGCCCAGTTGAGTTGAAAACTCAACATCATAGTAAGCCACAAGTTGAAAACTTGCGGCAGGAAAAGGAAGGTCCGAACCAGCAACTATAGTTGGCAATTCATAATTAGTAATTCATCATTCATAATTAATCAACATGCGTCCGGTAGAAGTACTGCGTCAGAATTTTCCGTTTGAGCCCACCGAGGACCAGGCGAAGCTGTTTGCCAAGCTGGATGAGTTTATAGTTTCCCGCAAGGAAGACCGCGAGGTTTTTATGCTGAAAGGCTATGCCGGTACAGGTAAAACGACGGTGGTTACCTCGCTGGTAAAGATCCTGAACAAGTTTGGCTATAAGTATGTGCTGCTGGCACCCACCGGGCGGGCTGCCAAGGTTATGAGCACCTACAGCGGCAAACAGGCCTTCACCATCCACAAAAAGATCTACCGCCAGACAGCCAATCCGTACTCCGAGGGGCTTGCTTTTACGCGCATGCCCAACAAACTGGAGAACACCTTCTTTATAGTGGATGAGGCCTCCATGATTTCGGATGACAGCGGTTTTGGGCAGAATGGTTTGCTGCAGGACCTGATGGACTACGTGTTCGAGGAAAAGAACAACAAACTGCTGCTGATCGGCGATACGGCCCAGTTGCCGCCCGTGGGGCAGGTGCTAAGCCCCTCGCTGGATGCCGGTTATATGAAGCATACCTTCCGATGCTCGGTGCAGGAGATAGAACTGAAGCAGGTCATGCGACAAGCCGAAGCATCTGGTATTCTGATGAATGCCACCAACCTCCGCTCGCAACTGGGGCAGGAGCAACCCGATATTAAACTGTTTACCAAAGGCTGGCGCGACATCTATAAAATGACAGGCGAAAAGCTGGAAGACGGCCTGCGCTACGCTTATGATAAATTTGGGATAGAGAATGCCATCGTGATCTGTCGCTCCAACAAGGTGGCGAACATGTATAACCAGCACATCCGGCGCAGTATCTTTTTTTCGGAAGACGAGATAGGCGTAGGCGATTACCTGATGATCGTACGCAACAACTACTTCTGGCTGCCCAAGGACTCGGAAATCGGTTTTATGGCAAATGGCGACTTCGTAGAGATCACCAAGATCATCAAGCTGGAAGAGATGTATGGCTTCCGGTTTGCCGATGTGCGCGTACGCTTCGTAGACTACCCGGATGCAGAAGAGCTCGAAACCAAGATCATGCTCGACACCCTGTACAGCGATGCACCTGCCTTGCCTGCCGACCAGAACAAGAAACTATACGACCAGGTGCTGCAGGACTATATGGATATCCCGAACAAACGCGAGCGTGCCAAAGAACTGAAGAAAAACCCGTACCTGAATGCGCTGCAGGTAAAGTTTGCCTATGCCTTAACATGCCATAAAGCGCAGGGCGGGCAATGGCAGGCGGTGTTTGTAGAGCAGGGTTATCTGAACGATGAAATGGTGAACCAGGAATTTGCCCGCTGGTTGTATACAGCCCTTACCAGGTCGTCTGAGGAGCTATATCTGCTCAACTTTAATGCGCAATTATTAGCCAACTAACGAACTAAAATCTTATCTTGCTTCGTTGTTACAACAAATTAAATACGCTCGCCGTACGAACCGTATAATCTATAACATCATCATGAAAAAAATTCTCCTATCATTCGCTATTG
>DATBUF010000097.1:0-5536 GCA_036516435.1 Pontibacter sp. | reverse complement strand
CTTGCAGCAAGGGAACGACCATGCCCTGATGCAACGCAAAAAAGAAATGAAGCACCTGCTCTTTAAAGTAGTTGCTGACCAGACCGGCAAACTGTTTGACCCTGAAGTCCTTACCATTGTATGGGCGCGCCGGTTTGCAGCCTACAAACGTGCCGACCTGCTGGTGTATGACATGGAGCGCTTCCTGGAAATCGTAAATAACCACGACCGGCCTGTGCAGATGATCTGGGCAGGTAAACCTTATCCGTTTGATGAAGGTGCAGTGGCTACCTTCAACAAACTGGTCAAGCTATCCATCAGGCAGCCGAATGTGGCAGTACTCACCGGTTATGAGATGGAACTGTCGCGCAAACTGAAGCAGGGCTCTGATGTGTGGCTCAACACGCCGCGGCGTCCGCGTGAAGCATCAGGTACCAGCGGCATGACAGCAGCTATGAACGGCTCCGTAAACTTTTCGGTGCAGGACGGCTGGCTACCGGAATTCTCGCGTCACGGCGAAAACAGCTTTATACTCCCGATTGTGGATACCACATTGCCCAACCACCTGCAGGACTCTGAGGATCACAAAAACATGCTGCATATACTGGAGCAAGACATCATCCCGACCTATTACCATGACCGGGGAAGGTGGCTAAGCGTTATGAAACAGGGAATGTACGACGTCTTGCCTTTCTTCGGCTCAGATCGTATGGCGCATGAGTATTACGAGAAACTATACAGCTTTTAAACTGCATACAAGTTCATAAAACCCCGCTCTGCACAAGAGCGGGGTTTTTATTTAGTGGCATTTTATCTGAACCAGTGATTAGAGAGATTAAACAGATTTTTAGGATTTGATCTTTGCTATAGTTGTAGGCTGCAGTTTTATAGTTACAGCTGGTATAACCTACCCCTCCCGAGAGGGGAATTGCTGCTACTGCTATAGATGAGCCTATAGTTTTATAGTTACAGCCTCTTATCTTGGCCCTTTGGGCCAGTTGAGTTACAAACTCAACATCATGTTTAGACACGGGTTGCAAACCCGCGCCAGCAGCCTTGGCTATAGTTGAAGCTATCGTGCTATAGTTACAGACCAAGGAAGGACAGGTCGCGACCTGTCCCTACGGATCTACTACCACGAAAAAGGCTATGCAACTATAGCTACTCTAATGAACTATAGTTCAGCTATCGAAGTGATGTCAGTCTTTGGGTTGAGCGCCTTTGACTTGTTGCGGTGCCGCAGGCAATCCGACGCAGGAGGATAGCAAGAAGGCAGCAGCGCGATGCCCAAAGACGGGGCCTCCCGGCCCAGGAGGGCACCAAGCTAACTATAAAACAAAGGACAAGTAAAGCTCCCAGGAATACAGAAAGCTATAAAATAACAGGCTTGGTTAAAGTCAGCAATTATAGCCCAACTATAGAACTATAGCTAAACAACAAGCGATAGCCCACCATTACCCTTCTATAACCCCACTACGAACCAACTCCTCCCGGAACTCCCGGAAAACAACAGCCAGCTTATCCGGCGGAAAATGCGCATTCAGCCCGCTCGGATTTGGCAGCACCCACACGAGTGTCTGCCCTAGCTGCTCTGGTTGCCTGCCAAGTACAGCCTTGGGCTTGTTAAAAGCACTTCGGTAAGCAGATATTCCCAGGATAGCCAGCACTTTCGGCCTGAATACCAAAACCTTCCGATCCAGGAACATAGCCCCCTGTTGTAGCTCTTCTGCCGATACGTGTGCAGCTGTGTTGGTAGCCCTGCTGGCAATATTCGTAATACCATACCCCAGTGAAATCAATTCCAATTCCTCAGCAGGAGAAAAGAGGCGCGGCGTAAAACCTGAGCGGTAGAGTGTGGGCCAGAAACGGTTACCGGGTCGGGCAAAATGAAAGCCCGTAGCAGCAGAATACAAACCCGGATTAATGCCACAGAAAAGTACGTCCAGCTCCGGTGCGATCACATCCTGCACATTACCATTTACAGCTGCCGCAATTTCCGCCTTTGTTGGTTTTAACATCAGATCGTTACAATTACACAATAACTCTATCAAGAATAAAGGCCTGTAGCTTTAGTATACTAATCTACGGATGCCTGGCAATACAATTCGGGAGGTATAACAAAAGGCGTAGCAGGCACCAACCTTCTATAACCCCAACCGTACTTAGTAAAAACTGTATATAGTTGGTCTCTATACTTATACCTGCTACATCTGCTTATAGTTAGAGAAGAAGTTTTAAGCATAGTAAGGCCAGCTCCCAAACCTTTACCAAACCGAACTTAATAGTGCAAACGCAGCTTTTACCGTCCGTTATTACCTTTCTGGAGCAGTTGTTTAGTCAGAACGCTGCGCCTGAAGTTATGGAGTGGCTAAAAGCAAAGCAACAGCTCGTACGCACCTCCGGAACTGGTAAAGAGGTATACCTGCCCTTCTGTTCCGCCCCGCGCTATGCCGGCAAAGCACCGCTGCAGCTTACCGCAGACGACCTGGCGCAGGCTACCCAACTATACAAAGGCTTTAACCCAAGCAGTTGGACCACCGACCAACTGGCCAGAACTATTTTACTACTTAGCCTGCCCCACACCGATGCAGACCACTATAGCCGCATCGTTCTGAAGTTATTCAGCACAGCCGATATGGGTGAACTGGTAGCACTATATGCTGCATTGCCCTTACTGCCGCACCCCGAAAAGTTTGTAGCGCAGGCTGTAGAAGGCGTTCGCACCAACATGGGTACCGTATATGAAGCTATTGCGCTTGATAACCCCTACCCTGCTGAGAACTTTACAGAAGCTGCCTGGAACCAGCTGGTGCTGAAGACCATCTTTACGGGTAAATCCTTGAACAGAGTTTACGGACTGGATGAGCGTAGTAATCCCGAACTAGCACGCATGCTACACGATTATGCGCACGAGCGCTGGGCGGCCAGCAGGCCGGTATCACCTGAACTATGGCGACCAGTTGGCCCATATATTAATGAAGCTATACTCCCTGACATATTCCGGCTTTTTAACAGTGCAAACGAAACAGAACAGGAAGCTGCTGCATTAGCCTGCTCCGAAAGCAACAACCCTGAAGCAAAAGCCCTTTTAGAACAACACCCGCTCCTGAAACATAGAATTACAGAGCAACAACTGACTTGGAGCCACATCAGCCGGAAAACTATAGTTGCCTGAAACCCGAACGATAAACGCTAATAACTAACCTCCGCATGAAATTTATCGATCCGCACATTCACATGACCTCCCGCACCACCGACGATTATGCCGCCATGCAGCAAGCCGGTATTGTGGCGATTATAGAACCTGCTTTCTGGCTGGGGCAACCCCGCACCGAGCTGGGCTCTTTTAAAGATTACTACAGCAGCCTGATTGGTTGGGAACGTTTCCGGGCGAGTCAGTTCGGGATAAAGCATTACTGCACCATTGGCCTTAACTCGAAAGAAGCGAACAACGAAGCACTGGCTGAAGAAGTGATGGACCTGCTGCCGCTATTCATCTGCAAAGAAGGTGTGGTAGGTGTCGGCGAAATCGGGTATGATGATCAGACGGCTGCTGAAGACAAATACTATAGATTACAACTGAATCTGGCCAGAGAAGCCAACCTGCCTGTACAGATTCACACCCCGCACCGCGACAAAAAAGCCGGAACACTACGAAGTATGGAAGTGGCGCTGGAGCACGGGCTTAACCCGGGTATGGTGATCGTGGACCACAACAACGAAGAAACAGTGCGCGATGTGCTGGATCGGGGTTTCTGGGCGGCTTTTACCATTTACCCGAACACCAAAATGGGCAACGAACGCATGGTGGAGATCGTGAAGCAGTATGGTTCGGAGCGGATCATGATAAACAGCGCCGCCGACTGGGGCATCAGCGATCCGTTAGCGGTTCCTAAGACAGCTGCCCTGATGCTGGAAAGAGGTATCAGCATAGATGACATTCACAAGATTTGCTACCAGAATGCCTTAGATTCGTTCGGGCAGAGCAGGCAAATGAAAGAAAGCGACTGGCTGGATAATACGGCTGTAGACCAGAGCGAGAAGTTATTCAATAACTCCATTCTGCGGGGCGGTCAGACGCCAACTATAGGCGAACTGAAAACCAATCCACTCTTCGAATCCAACATCATCCGTTAAATGACCACACTCGGAGCATACGTACGCCTGATGCGGCCAGCCAACATTGTAACCGCTATTGCCGATATCCTGATGGGTTTCGCGGCATCGGGTGCACTGCTGGCTTTCTATGATCAGGCAACAACTATAGCTTACCTACAACCGCTGGCCTGGCTTGTATTGTCAACTATAGGTTTATATGGTGGCGGTGTGGTGTTTAACGATGTGTTTGATGCTGATTTAGACCGAATTGAGCGACCTGAACGGCCCATCCCCAGCGGAAAAGCAACTATAGCCGGTGCGTCCATATTGGGTGGCATCCTGCTAACTATAGGTGTAGTGGCTGCCTTACAGGTTTCTATAGTGAGTGCCACTATAGCTTTTGTTGTAGCCTGCCTGGCCCTGCTCTACGACTGGAAAGGCAAACACCACCCGGTGCTTGGCCCGGTAAACATGGGCAGCTGCCGTGGCGGCAACCTGCTGCTGGGCGTAAGTGCTATGCCTGCAGCTCTGGAGCAACTATGGTTCATTGCTTTTATCCCGATCATTTACATCTCGGCTATTACCATGATCAGTCGCGGGGAAGTGAACGGGGGCAGTACGAAAGCTTTGAAAGGCGCTGTGGCATTGTACCTGGTAGTTTTTGCCGGAATTGCCAGTTTAGCCTTATTGCCGCAGTTTTCGTTAGGATATAGTTTACCGTTCCTGGCGCTGTTTGCGTACCTGGTTTTTCCACCCTTGTTTAAAGCTATGCCGTCGCCGGAGCCGCCCTTTATCATGCGCGCCGTTAAAGCCGGCATCCTGGCCCTGATCGTGATGAACGCCAGCATAGCCGCCGGTTTTGCCGGTTGGCAGTATGGACTGGCGGTGCTCCTGCTGTTACCTGTATCCATGTTTATGGCAAAACGCTTTGCCGTAACCTGAACTATAGTTTAGGCCTATGAGACCAATTATACAATCGTTTGCTGTGCAGTTTAACTACGGCGTATATTTTACCGAAGACCTGTTTGATCAGGAAAATGTCATGCTGCGCGATGTAATACAGCAATGCAGCTACGCGCCTGCCAGGGTGTTTTTTGTGGTTGATAGCGGCGTTGCCGAAGCGCATCCGTTCCTGCTGCAGGCTATCCGTACCTACAGTTTAGCAAATGCTGATGCACTTACGTTAGCCGCAGACCCGCTGGCAATACCAGGCGGCGAAACCTGCAAAAATGATCCCGATGTACTGCAACAACTGCTGGAAAGTATAAACCAATTCGGTGTTTGCCGGCACTCTTACCTGGTAGCCATCGGCGGTGGCGCTGTTCTGGATTTAGCTGGTTTTGCAGCAGCTATTGCACACCGCGGCATTCGTCATATCCGCATCCCAACTACAGTCCTGTCTCAGAACGATTCCGGGGTTGGGGTAAAGAACAGCATGAACGCCTTTGGCAAAAAGAAC
>DATBUF010000096.1:0-1735 GCA_036516435.1 Pontibacter sp. | reverse complement strand
TATAATTCTATTACTCCACGGCAGGGGAGCGAGCTGTTCATTAACCTACAGAAAAAGTAAACTATAGCCTGCATACTATAGTTGCCCATTCATAATTCAGCTCTCATAATTCCTAATTAGTTATAGTTCGGCTACCTTTGTTGCGCCAAACGGCAACTATAAACTATAGATACCATGTTTGAGATACCAAAACTACACCATACCCAGAGCGGCAACTTCTTTTTAATGGCCGGACCCTGTGCCATAGAAGGCGAAGAAATGGCCATGCAAATAGCAGAGCGCCTGAAAACAATTACCGACAAGCTGCAGATACCATTGATTTTTAAAGGATCTTACCGCAAGGCGAACCGTTCCCGTCTGGATTCTTTTACCGGCATCGGCGACGAAAAGGCGTTGCGCATCCTTCAGAAAGTAAGCCAGGCTTTTGATGTGCCTACGGTAACAGATATTCACGAGTCTGCTGAAGCTGCAATGGCTGCTGAGTACGTGGATGTGCTGCAGATCCCGGCTTTCCTGTGCCGCCAGACCGACCTTTTAGTAGCGGCCGCCAACACCGGAAAGGTTGTAAACATTAAGAAAGGGCAGTTCCTGTCCGGCGATGCCATGCGTTTTGCTGTGGATAAGGTGCGCGAGTCTGGTAACGAAAAGGTTATACTAACCGACAGAGGCAACAGCTTCGGCTACTCTGACCTGGTAGTGGATTTCCGGAACCTGCCGGAAATGCAGGCAACCGGCGCTCCTGTGGTAATGGACGTAACGCACTCTTTGCAACAGCCAAACCAAAGCTCAGGCGTAACCGGCGGCAAACCGGCCCTGATCGAAACTATAGCCAAAGCCGCTATTGCCGTTGGCGCAGACGGACTGTTTATTGAAACACACCCACAGCCAACTACAGCCAAGTCTGACGGAGCCAACATGCTGCCACTAGACCAACTGGAAGGCCTGCTGCAGAAACTGATCAGAATCCGCCAGGCGGTGAGCTAAGGATTGATTTCGTATCAAGTAGCACGTATCAGGTAGCAAGACTCTTGTTTTGTTAGTTTCTACCCGTAGCCTCAACTCTGGGATACGGAAGACCTGTTAGGTTAGCTCCCTGGCTCACGGTAAGGGAGCTAACCTAGAGTACAATATACACCGATGTAGGGAGGTCATGGTACCGGAAGTCGTGCTACCTGATACGAGGTACGTGATACGCTAAAAATAAAGTGTAAAGTGCTCCTTGGGCTGTGCGGTGCGGAAGAAAACCAACCCTACGGAATAAAGATCTATAGTCTGGCTCACCCGCGGGTGCCTTTTAATTTCCTGCCAGGCCCGTTTCATCTCCGAAGACCAGTAAATATCATCCAGCACAAAAACACTGTGTTCATGGGCCTTGGTCAGGCACTGCTCAAAATAGCGTAGGGTAGGCTCGTAGCGGTGGTTCCCGTCGAAGAATGCAAAATCAAGCTGCGGTATCTGCTGTAGCTGTGGTTGCAGCGTCTGGTCGATGTTGCCGGTTACCTGCGTAATATTGCGGAGGTGTAGCGCCTCAAAGTTCGCCCTGGCTACCTGCGCTATGTTAGGGCATCCTTCAAACGTATACACACGGACCTTATGAGCAGCTTCGGCCAGGTAAGCAGTTGTTATACCCAGCGATGTGCCCAGCTCCAGTACATTGCCAGGCTGAAAATGATTGACCAGGCGGAACAGCAGCTGCCCGAACTTTGCCGATTTTGCAGAGGTACGGGCAATGTTA
>DATBUF010000095.1:0-5391 GCA_036516435.1 Pontibacter sp. | reverse complement strand
TCTTCGGAAGTATTTGGCTTTACAGGTTTGGTTTCGCCGTAGCCCTTGTACCCAATGCGGCTTGCAGCAATGCCATGCGCTACCAGGTAATCAACCACAGCCTTGGCCCGTTTCTCCGATAGCACCTGGTTGGCAGCATCTGAACCTACATCGTCGGTGTGGCCGGTGATCTGTATTTTCAGGTCCTTGTTCTGGCGCATAAAGCCGATCAGTTTGTTGAGTTCCGTCTTCGAAGTTGGCTCCAGGTTGTACTTGGCACTCGGGAAAAACAAATTGCGCAATACTACCGCAGATCCGGATTTTATAGGTTGCAGGTACACGTCCAGTGCGACAGGTGTCAGGTTTTTGCTGGAGGTATAATCAAAACTCAGGCTGTTCATCAGGAACTTAGGGGCGGAAACATAAAGCGCGTACTGCTTGCCTTCGGTTAGCACCACGGTGTACTCGCCACTTATTTTATCCGACTGCACCTGCTGCACCAGCGAATCCGTAGCTACATCGTACAGCTGCACGGTTGCAGCCAGCGGGGCTTTTGTATCGGCATGGTACACACGGCCCTGTGCGTAGGTACTCTTTTCCTTGGCCTGCCAAACAGGAGGCACATCCAACGAAAACAGCTGCACCGTTGATGAACCATCATTGGCCACCATGCTGCGCGCGTAGAAACCCAGTTTGTTATCAGGGGTGATGTAGAGTGAACTCTCGTCGGCATGGGTGTTCAGCGGGTAACCTAAGTTCTCCGGCACCGACCATTTTTTCTCCGTCAGGTTTGTCATAAATACATCCAAACCGCCCAGGCCCTTGTGCCCGTCACTCACAAAATACAGTGTAGAGCCGCTCACGTGTATGAAAGGTGCCAGGTCGCGGCCCTTCGAGTTTACCGGCTCGCCTAAGTTGCGCGGTTGCTGCCACATGCCATCCTCACCCAACGTAGTTACCCAGATATCCTCACGGCCCATGCCGCCGCCCCGCATCGAGCTAAAATATAAGGTACGCCCATCAGCTGAGAGGCTCGGCTGCGAATCCCAGGCTTTGGAGTTAACTGTACTGCCCATGTTTTTAGGTTTGCTCCACTCGTTGCCGGTGCGGTAAGAAATATACAGATCGCAGTCCCCAAAACTGTCAGGCCGGCTGCAGGCGGTAAATACCAGCGTTTTGCCGTCGCCGGAAATAGTGGCGGCCCCCTCGTTGGCCGTAGTATTTATATTGTCTGAGATCGAAACAGGGACCTGCCATGCTCCTGCTTTCTGTTCACTGATCAGAATATTTTCATCATGATCAGGGCGATGTCCGTTTCGGGCAGTGAAAATAAGGTAGCGCTGGTCGGCAGTGGTGGATGGGAAATACTGGAGCGGATGCTTGTTAATGGTTGAGGGTAACTGCACAGAGGTAAACGCTACCGGGTTCTGCATCGCTTTCACCGCGTAATCGGCAGTTTCCAGCTGGTTTCTGGCATATTCTGCCTGCCGCTCGTTCCGGGGCTTGGCTTTCAGGAAGGCCTCGTAGTTAACTTTAGACTCCTTGTAATCGCCCCGCTCAAAATACAACTCTGCCAGATCGAAATAGTAGTTGGCATAAGCCGGATTGTAAGGCATCAGCTTCAGTCCCTGCTTCAGTTGCTCAAAAGTTGCCCCCTTGTTGCCCATCATCTTGTTCAGGTTAGAAGCCTTCAGGTAAGCTTCTGCAAAATTCGGGTCCTTTTCTATAGCCTGCCCCAGCAAATCCAAAGCCCGGCCGAAGTCACGGGAACGGGCATATTCATCGGCTTTTAAGTATAGGCTTTCTGCTTTTTTGGAGCTGGTGCTCAGTTTTTGTTGTTGGGCAAAAGCAGCTACAGAGATCGTAAGACTCAGTAGTAGGGCAAGCAGGTGTTTTGGCATAAGTGTGTTAAGGAATATCCATGTACTTGTGCGTCTGCAACGACACACGCCACTGCGGATTTGATTTCACGTATTCTACTATAAGCGGCATTAATTGGTTGGCCTTGCTCCACTCCGGCTGCAGGTATAAGCTACAGTTTTCGCTTACCAGAGCTGCATGTTCTTCGGCCCACTTAAAATCGCTTTTGTTAAAGATAACTACTTTTAACTCGTGTGCATACGGATAAACTGTTGCATGCGGTGCCTTAAATTTCTTAGGTGAAAGGCACACCCAATCCCAGTTGCCGCTGATCGGGTACGCACCGGATGTTTCGATCATAGTCCGGATGCCTTGTGCCTGTAGTTGCGCTGTAAGTGGGTTCAGGTTGTAAAGCAAGGGCTCCCCTCCCGTAATCACGACTGTTTTAGATGGAAAAACAGCTGCCATTGCAACGATCTCTTCTACCGGTGTAAGCGGGTGCAGGGCTGCGTCCCAGCTCTCCTTTACGTCACACCAGTGGCACCCCACATCGCAGCCGCCCAAGCGTATGAAGTAAGCTGCCACACCTGTGTTTCCACCTTCGCCCTGTATGGTATAAAACGCTTCCATTACGGGTAACTGGCTGCCATCTTTTGGCACCTGGTGAATAGAAGCTGTCTGGTAAGTTTTAGTTGATTCCAATGTACTCATCTCCTTTTGCCCCTGCTTTCAGGGACTTCTACGTGCTATCTGCTTAGCAGCGGCTCTCTTAACGCGCGCTGCCGAACTTGCAAAGGTAGCTAAATTTGCAACAAGGTTAACGGGTTGTTCTGTTCCGTTTTGCAGGAGTGATTGGGTTGGTTACTGCTACGTTTTTGTTCTATAGTTGATGTTGTAGCTATAGTTTTATTTCTGGTTGGCAGCTGAGCTATAGTTCTATAGTTAGCTATAGTTGCTGGATTGCCACAAGCCTGTTGTTTCATAGCTACTTTTATTCCTGGGAGCTTTACTTGCCCTTTGTTTTATAGTTTACTTGGCTCCCTCCTGGGCCGGGAGGCCCCGTCTTCGGGCATCGCGCTGCTGCCTTCTTGCTATCCTCCTGCGTCGGATTGCCTGCGGCAACGCAACAAGTCAAAGGCGCTCAACCCAAAGACTGTGATCAGTTCGATAGTTAATCTATAGTTTAGTTCAGTAAGCTATAGTTGCATCGCCTTGCTCGTGGTAGTAGTTCTGTAGGGACAGGTCGCGACCTGTCCGTTCTTGGTCTGTAGCTATAGAACTATAGCTGCTGCTATCTTTTTATAGTTGCTGGCGCGGGTTTGCAACCCGTGTCTTACTATAGTGTTGAGTTTGTAACTCAACTGGCCTAGAGGGCCAAACTATAGCAGGCTACGGTAAGAGGCTGCAACTATAAAACTACAGCTTAGACCATAGTCACAGACCTCACAGTGTCTTCCAAGCCTGTGAGGTCTTGCCAACTATAAAACTATAAAGCTGATTATAGCAAAATCCTAATCCTGCTCATCCTCTAATCCTGAAAATCCTGATTCAGACAAGTAGAAGTTCCTTTCCCTGTTCAAAGGCAGGGTCCTTTCATTCTGGAAAAGCTTAACATTAAAATGTCTTCGCTCGCCTCTGGTACGTGTGAGTTAATTCGTGGCGTCCCGCCGCTTGTGGCTTAGGCGCAGGTTTAAGCGGCCAGCGTCCGCAGGTAATTTACACTCGCGGGACGCGAGCGAGGGCAAAAATGGGGAGAATAAAATAACACAGCTCTCGGGAGAGGTTTGGGGTGAGTTATTAGTAGTAGCAGTGCCTGTACTCCCCTCTCACAAGGTCCTTTCAGAATGACAGAAAAGTGTGCCGCTAGTAGAAACTATAGAACTATAGAATTGGCCGCAGTAAGGTGGACTCAGTAGTCCACAGCAGTGAGGCTTTGGACACAGCTATCCGAAACAGCACTTGGGGCGTAACTATAGAACTATAGCTTAGACTTCAGTAGCAGCCTGATCCAGACATCTGTCAAACCTCACGAATACCGGCTGCGAAGCTGTAGTTAATCAACTATAAACTGGCGCCTCCCCTGCGTTCAGAGGAAGGCGCTAGTCTATAAATCAATGTTTTTGTACTGCTCTTTCGTAACGCAGCCCAGGCAAAACCGGCTAGGCGAATACTTCCCGTTTGGCAGCCCGGAGGGTATTCTTCAGCAGCATGGCAATCGTTAAAGGACCTACGCCACCGGGTACGGGCGTAATGTAACTGCACTTTGGAGCTACGCTATCAAAGTCTACATCGCCGCGCAGGCGGTAACCAGCTTTGCGGGTCTCATCCGCTACCCGTGTGGTGCCTACATCTATCACTACTGCTCCTTCTTTCACCATATCAGCCGTAATCAGACCGGGTTTGCCGACAGCAGCAATAATAATATCCGCCTGGCGGGTATAGCTTGCCAGATCGATTGTGTTTCGGTGACACAGCGTAACGGTGCAGTTGCCAGGGTAAGCTGCCTTAGCCATCATAATGCTCATCGGGGAACCTACAATGTTGCTTCTGCCTATCACAACGCAGTGCTTGCCATCCGTCTCAATGTTATAGCGCTCAATCAGCTGCAGAATACCGTAAGGTGTGGCTGGCAGGAAAGACGACAAACCAGCTACCATACGTCCTACATTCACAGGGTGGAAACCATCTACGTCTTTGCGGGGATCCACGGCCTCCAGCACCTTCTGCGTATTAATGTGTTTCGGGAGCGGCAACTGTACAATAAACCCGTCTACTTCATCGCTCTCGTTCAGCTCCTGTATCTTGTTCAGCAGCTCTTCTTCTGTCACATCGTCCTCGTAGCGAATCAGGGTGGAGCCAAAGCCAACTCTTTCGCAGGCTAGCACTTTATTGTTTACATAAGTAACGGAACCACCATCGTTGCCTACCAATATAGCAGCCAGGTGCGGCACTTTGCCGCCTTGTGCTTTAATCTCAGCTACTTCCGCAGCTATTTCATTCTGGATGGCTTCGGATGTTTTTTTACCGTCGAGCAGGGTCATAGTTTAGTTGAATTATGAATGATGAATTACGAATTATGTGTGCTGTAACAAATCAGCATAGGAACTGGAAATAAGGTCCTCATCCTTGATCCCGAGCAGTTCTTTATAAGAGCTACACTGATCCTTCAGTATAGCTGCGCCAAGCGAACCATCCAGATCAATTGCTTCAATCTCTATAAAGTGACCAAGGGCTTCCAGAAAATCAATATGAAACTTTACGTTGTCTATAAAAAAGATTTTTCGATACTTTTTAACCTGTGCCAACACCTTCTGGCTCCCACATACCTGGTCTATAGTTGCCGCACTGGGGTTTTTCAGGTACAGTAGCACTTCTGTCTGCTTCACATCTCCTGTGCTTTTCCTGTTGTAGTGTATCAGTACATGCTCAATATTACCCTGCCTATGCTTCAGTTTGCCATAGTTGGTTTCATAGTACGTATCTGTCTGCACATCTAACCCCACGTACTCAGCTCTGTTTTCCAGAAGTATGGCTTCAACCCTGGCCGGGAGA
>DATBUF010000094.1:0-2252 GCA_036516435.1 Pontibacter sp. | reverse complement strand
ACAAATCATTTCTTCATTTTGTCTTCATCTTGACATTATAGTTTTGATCCATAAACTGATTAAAACGACAAAACGAAATGAAAAAAGTAACTTTAGTAGCCATCGCTGTGCTGAGCGCAGCCACTACATTCGCCCAGACTTCTTCTGCTAATATTACATCAGCTACCAACGCCAACGGCAAAGTTAAAGCTGATACGCACGGTGCCACTGTAAGCGGTGCTGCAACATCTGCTATCACTGCCGAATCTACAACCAAAGGTGCCTTGGTTAGCGAAGTAGCCACTAAAGTCGATGCTGCCGCCAAGGCAGAAGTAAAGGCCCAGGCAAAAACCCGGAAAGAGCTGAAAAAGGCTGAGCGCGAAGCCAGAAAAGAGGCTAAGAAAAATAACGACAAAGTAAAAGCTAATGCTGAGGCTGCCGTGGAAACAACTATAGAAACCGGTGCTGGAGCAAAAGCAAGTGCCGAAAATCATGGTCAGCAGGTAGCCCAGTTTGCCCAGACTGTTACAGCCGAAGGCAGCGCGAAAGGCGAAGCCATCAGCGAGGTGGCAGCTGCCAACGCAAAAGCAGCAACCGAAACATCAGTAGATGCCGCCATCAACACTGAGGCGACTGTAGATGCAACTATAGCTGCGCAAACAGAACAAGGCGACAAAAAAGCAAAGCGGACAAAAGAGAAAGCTACCAAAGATGTGCAGGAGACGCATGGCAAGGTAGTATCTGAAACAGCTAAAGGTGTAGATGCCACCGTTACCACTACAGGCCAGGCAGTAAAAGAGGTAGCCACTGCCAAACGCCAGGCAAAACCTGTAAAAGTAGCTGCCGGTACTGATGCCCAGGTAGATGTAAATGGTGCAGCCCGCGTATCTGCCGGCCGACCAACAAGTGCAGGTCGCCCGGTAAAAGTGCTTAAAAAAGGTGGCGTAGCTGCTCCTGTAAAAGTAAATACCGGTGCTAAAGTAGGTGTTGGTATTAAAGTAGGCAAAAACTAATAGCTAAACAGAACGGGGCTCCCGGCTATATCGGGGGTCCTGTTTTATTCCTCACCCTGACATGAAAAACCAACTGTACTTGTGGATACTGCTGGCATGGGCGCTTGTTGGTTCTGCTCATGCCCAGACAGCAGCAGACTCTGTTGCTACCCGCAAAGCCTCCTGGGCTGTTTCGCTGGAAGCTGCTACTAACTCCTCGTTCTATGGCCGCAATACTGCTACCCGGTACCCTTACGCCGCAGCAACCCTTACTTACGCACACACATCGGGCTTCTGGGTATCGGCTACTACCTACCAGCTTTTTAACACCGATGATTACATAGATGAGACTGATGCATCAGTAGGCTATAGTTTCCAGATCAGCAAGCGCATGACCGGTACGCTCAGCTACTCGCGGTTCTTCTTCAGCGAGAATGCCCCGATGGTGAAATCTGTAACCGAAAATGCCGCTACTGTAAACACCACCCTGGACTGGAAATACCTGTACACCTCCTTAAGCGGCAGCTACTTTTTTGGTGAGAGCAACGATGTAATTGTGCAGCTGGAGAACTCACGCTACATTGGCCTGAACCCGCTCTGGAATGGCAAAAACCCGGTAGGCTTAGACCCGAAGATTGGTGTTACCGGTGGCACGCAGGAGTTTTCGGAAACTTATACTGTAACGCGCAAAAAGCAGCTGGGCGATATTTTTGATGATGTGCTGCACCCGGGCAAAGGGAACAACCCCAAAACCACTACCACTACTACAACCAAGCATCAATTTCAGGTGCTGAGCTACGACTTTTATGTGCCACTGGTGGTTATGCTGGGTAACTTTGAGCTGGAACCGACTTACCGCTACTCTATTCCGGTTAATAAGCTGGAGGGCGACGAGTCCGAAGCAAAATCATTCTTTTCTGTAAAAGCGAGTTATACTTTCTAACTATAACTATAAACTATGCACGTACTGGTTGTTGAAGACGAAGCCGGGCTGGCAGCTGAGTTAATCCACTTCCTGAAGCAGGAACACTACAAATGCGACTGGGCCTGCAACGGAGAGGATGCTTCTGAGAAAATTGCCGTAAACCGCTACGACTTTATACTGTTGGATTTAGGATTGCCGGACTACGACGGCCTGGACCTGCTGCAGGAAGCCCGCGAAACAGATTACGAACCGGCTGTTATTATACTTACCGCCCGCGGCGAACTGGAAGACCGTGTGAAGGGTTTGGGGCTTGGAGCAGACGATTACCTGCCCAAACCATTCTCGCTGCTGGAACT
>DATBUF010000093.1:0-7724 GCA_036516435.1 Pontibacter sp. | reverse complement strand
TTTATGGATGGCTTCCAGCACCTGTTCGGTGTTCTCTACAGGTACATAGGTTACCAGTTGCATCAGGGTGTGCGGTTTGCTGCTGAGCATTTTTACGTGTTGCAGTTCCAGTTTTGCCGCAATTTTAGCATTTACGCCGTTATGTACGCTGTCCAGGTTGGTGTGGGAGGCATAGATGGCGATGTTATGCTGAATGGCCTTGATGATGGTGCGTTCTACATAGGTTTTACCGGTTAGTGACTTCAGGCCTTTAAAAATAACAGGATGATGCGCGACCACCATGTTGCAGCCTTTCTCGATGGCCTCGTCCAATACCGCTTCGGTGCAATCGAGCGCAAGCAGCACGCCATTGGCTTTGGCTTCGGGGTCGCCGGTTTGCAGCACGGCATTGTCGTAACTTTCCTGGTAAGCTGGCGGGGCATACGCTTCCAGCACGCGTACTATATCTTTTATCTTGGGCATTGTTATTCGGCTATAATTTAGACTTCCTGTACAGGAGCGTTAAAATTAATTTTAAATTTGCTTCTGATACAAACATACATGGATAAACTGAAACTGTTACTCTGGCCTTTTGCTGCGTTGTATGGTGGCATTACCTCACTTCGCAATACGGCTTACAACAAAGGCTGGCTGGCGATGCGCAGGTTTAACCTGCCGGTAATTGCAGTTGGTAATTTAACCGTGGGCGGAACCGGCAAAACACCACATGTAGAGTACCTGTTACGTTTGCTGCACAACTATAGGCTCGCTACGCTGAGCCGTGGCTACCAGCGCAGCACCAGCGGGTTTGTACTTGCCGATGAAAAGGCAACCGCTGCAACTATAGGCGACGAGCCTTACCAGTACCATTCTGATTTTCCGGGTGTGCAGGTCGCTGTTTGCGAAGATCGGGTAGCAGGAGTGGAGCAGCTTCTGGAACTACAGCCCGCACCTGAAATTATCGTGCTGGACGATGCCCTGCAACACCGTGCTATACAGCCCTCTTTCAATATCCTGATCACAGATTATGGCCGGCCGTTCTATCATGATTTTATACTTCCGGCAGGGCTGCTGCGCGAGTCGAGGGGCGGAGCCGCACGCGCTGATGTTGTGGTGGTAAGTAAATGCCCGCCCAATATGCCTCCCTCTGAGATGGAAAGCATCAGGAGCAGGGTAAGGCACTATACGCACCAGATTACGCCTGTCTATTTCACTGGGTTCCGTTATGGCCAGCCGGTAGCAATGGGTATAATCACCGCCAGCAACAGCAAAAACGTGGTGCTCCTGACAGGCATTGCCAATGCCAACCCTCTAAAAGCGTACCTGGAACAACAGCAGTATAATGTGCTGCAGCACATGGAGTTCAGAGACCACCACGGGTATACAGTTGCCGACCTGCAAAGCCTTGCTGCCTTATTGAACCAATTACCCGAGGATACCCTTGTGCTCACCACCCGTAAGGATGCGGTGAAACTGATGGCCGATGCACTGCAGCCTATAGTTGCGAAGCTGCCGCTGTTTTATATTCCGATAGAAGTATACTTTTTAACAGGCCGGGATTCGTTCAACCAACTGCTCCTGGACCATGTACATAGTTTTGGCAAAGCATAGAGCCGGCTGCCGTACCTTGTTGTTGAGATAAAAACACTAATTTTGCTCTTGTGAGACTAAAAAGTTTACCAATACTGCTGTTTATACTCGCGCTCCTCAGCGCTACAGACCTGCTTGGGCAAGTACGGCAGCGGCAGCCTACCGGTACCAGACCGGGCCAGCAGCCACCAGGGCGCTCCATGCCGCAGGATTCTGTACGAAAGGGAGGACGCCCCGGTGCTATTCTGGATGATACTACCCGTGCACTTTACGGACCAAAGACGACGCTGCAGCTGTTTGAGAACGATGTGCTGGAGGGCCGCTATCGCGAACAGCGCGTAGACACTACCCTGCAAAACATGCAGAATCAGCGCTACTGGTTCCAGGATACAGCTTTTTACCAGCACCTGGGCAATGTGGGCACTGCCGCACAGCCTTTGCTGTTCCGCATGCCTACCAGAATAGGCGTACGTTTTGGCAAAAATGCCTTTGACCGCTATGCTTACAATCCTGCCCACATAAATTACTTTGATACCCGTTCTCCTTACTCGCACCTGTACTATGTGCAGGGGCAGCGTGGCGAAACTGTTTTTGAAGGCATCTACGCACGCAATATTACCCGCAACCTGAACCTGGGCGTAGCTTACCAGATTATGTCGGCAAACAAACAGTTCGGCTCTTCCAGCCTGCTGGAGGATGGATTGATTGATAACCAGGCCGTAAAGGTTTTTACACACTACCGCTCTAAAAACGAGAAGTACGACCTGTTTGCGAACTATACACACCTGAACCATGAGCAGATAGAGACCGGTGGCATAAAGCCCGATTTCGATGACACGCCGGATAGCTTGTTCCGGTACGAAAACGAACTGGTTTACCTGAACCAGGCAGTATCTCGGGATTTGCGCCACAACTATCACCTGCTCCATATTTTCAAGATCGCAGCTGAAAACCTGAAAGCATACCACCGCTTTGACGGGCTTATACAGAAAACCAGGTACCAGGACGATGCACTGCCGCAGGCTAATGGTGTACTGGATTTTTACCCGGAGGCATTCTATAGCATGGCCCGCACCAAAGACCAGACCAACTACCGTGAATTTGAAAACGAGTTTGGCTTCACTGGCAATACCAGTATCTCTTACTATAAGGCGTACATCAAACACCGGAATGGCAGGATCGACTATAGCGTTATCCAGACTCTTGGTTCTGGTAAAGATATTGGAGAAAAGGTGCTCACCGCTGATAACGTAGAAAACCAGATTTTCCTGGGCGGGCAGTTTCGGTTACACTACCAGGATAAGTACCTGCTGTACGGCGAAGGGGAATACCAGCTGGCAGACAACTATAGGTTGCATGCGTCAGCACGTTTTAAAGGGCTGGAGGTGTCGCAAACCCGTGTCCGGCAGTCGCCTTCGCTCATAGAGCAGCAATACCTGAGCAACCACTTTAAGTGGAACAACGATTTTAAAACTACGATTACAGACCGCAGTCAGGCTGTCCTCAAACATCGCTTTGGTCAGAAACAGTACCTGCGCCTGATGGGGGCTTTTACAAACGTAGACCGGATGGTGGTGTACGGTTTTGATGCCAGGCCAACACAGATCAACGACAGTCAGCAACTGCTGGAAGCCGAACTGGCGCACCATATCCGGTTTGGGAACTTCCATTTTGCTAACCTTGTACACTATACCAATACCGAAAATGCCCCGGCCATCCGTATCCCGGAGTGGCTTGTAAACTCCAAATTCTACTTTGAAGGGTACCTGCTCAAGAAGGCACTTTTCTCGCAGATCGGGGTGGAGATGTACCTGCCAAGCGGCTACCAGGCCGATGCGTATATGCCCGTTACCCAGCAGTTTTACCTGCAAAATGGCTTCAGCACCAAAACGTATCCCGTGTTCGATGTTTTCCTGAATGCAGATATTAAAACGGTGAATGTGTTTCTGAAGTTGGCCCACGCCAACTATGGCATATGGGAGCCCGGTTATTTTGAAACGCCAGGGTACACAGGCCTGCGCCGCAGCTTTACTTTCGGCCTGAAATGGATGTTCTTTGATTAAAAACTTAATTGTTGATGGTTAAATCGTTGATTGTTATTTCGGATGTAAGCAAAATGACCATTTTATCAATTTAACCATTAAATAATCTGATTCAAAATGTCTGAACTACAGCCTACCAAAACGATACTTCGCCTGCACCTGCCCACTGACCCGCGCTGGGTAAATATTGCAGAGAAGAACATTGAGGATATATTAGTAGACCACGCTTACTGCGAGCAGAAAGCTGCTACCTCAGCTATTTCGCTGATCGTGAAGTACCCTGATAAAACACGCCTGGTAGATGAGATGACGGACCTTGTGGCAGAGGAGTGGAGCCACTTTGAGCGGGTGCTGGAGCAACTGAAGAAACGCGGCTATAGTTTAGGCCGCAACCGGCCGGATGAATATGTGGTGGAACTTGCCAAGCACATCCGAAAAGGAGGGAAGCGCGAGCGCCAGCTCATGGACCACCTGCTGGTAAATGCCCTGATCGAGGCGCGTAGCTGCGAACGCTTTAAACTGCTCTGGAAAAACATTCAGGACGAAGAACTGCAGAAATTCTATTATGAACTGATGGTTTCGGAAGCCGGCCACTACGTGAGCTTCGTGAAATTGGCTAAAGAGTACATGCCTGCTGAGGAAGTAGATGCCCGCCTGAACGAACTGCTCGAGATAGAAGCCAACATCATCCGCAGCCTGGAGCCCCGCCCGGACAGGATGCATTAACTATAGCTTATAGTTAACTGGCACACTCATAATTTTTTAGCTCCTAGCTAAACTCACGTCTTCTGCTTTTTCTTTTTAGCAGCCGGGAAAAGGATGTTGTTCAGAATTAGCCTGTAGCCGGGTGAGTTGGGGTGCAGTGCCAGGTCAGTGGGATCCTCGCCTACCAGGTGCTGGTAGTCTTCCGGGTCGTGGCCGCCATAAAAGGTCCAGGTGCCTTTGGCGTAAGTGCCGTGCATGTACCGGATCTCGCCCAGTTCCTTGTTCTCACCCATGATCACCACCTCAGGTTTCACCAGGCTCTTGCGGAATGCGGTTGTCTGGCCCATAAAGCCCTTTATAGTTTTAGCGTGGTTCTGGCTCAGCATAGTCGGGATGGGGTCCCATTTGGCGGAGAACGTGAATAGCTGAAAATAGTCGTTTGCTTCAGATACGGGCCGCTCCTGTGGCTGCATATCTATAGTGGAGTACTCGTATTCCAGCGGGTTCAGCACCAGCCGGAAGTCACGGAAGGCAAACGTCTTGCTGAAATCGAGCTTCTCCTGCGCATTCGGGTCGGCACCATCGCCATCATACATCGCCTCAATAAAGTCGATGCCTTCGGCAGCCAGAGCAATGTCATACGTGTCGGTGGCAGAGCACATTGCAAACAGAAAACCACCGCCTGCGCAGAAGTTCTTTATCTTATTTACCACCGCCATTTTTAACTGCGATACTTTCTTAAAACCATGTCGTGCGGCGGCCTCTTCGGCTTCCTGCTGCTGCTGCTGGTACCACGGGTAATGGCGGTAACTGGCATAAAACTTTCCGTACTGGCCGGTAAAATCCTCGTGGTGCAGGTGCAGCCAGTCGTATTTCGGCAGGTCATCCCGCATAATTTCATCATCATACACTACATCGTACGGTATCTCAGCATACGTCAGCACCAGTGTAACGGCATCATCCCAAGGCATTTTCGACTTTGGGGAGTATACCGCAACCTTGGGCACTTTCTCCAGCTTCATGATGTCCATGTTTGCCTCCGGGTCGGCAATCTGGTTCAGGATAGCATTATACTGGGCATCTGATATGACCTGGTAGGATATGCCGCGCACGATAAGTTCATTTTCGAGCTGCGGTGCGTGCGTAAAGGCAAAGCTGCCGCCACGGTAATTCAGCAGCCAGTCTACGGGCACATTCTTCGAAAGCACCCAGTAAGCCGCTCCATACGATTTCAGGTGATCTTTCTGGTTTTCGTCCATCGGTATGAGCACAGTGCTGGCAAATGCCCCGGTACGCAGCATGATGGCGCAAACTATAACTATGAAAATCCTAAAAATCATGGGTTTTGCCGTTTAAATCTTATTGAAAGTATAAATTACGAATCTTTTTAAAGAAAAGAAGTTAACTTAGAAGCCAGCCTATACTTAATTGCTAACGAGTAAATCAGCAAAAGCGCACACTATACTATGAACCTGATCGAAAATATACGGGAAGGCCTGCGAGCAATACACGGAAACCTGCTGCGTACAGTCCTGACCGGCCTCATCATTGCGTTTGGCATTATGTCGCTGGTGGGTATACTTACGGCAGTAGATGGCATCAAGCACTCCCTTGACCAGACATTTTCGAGTTTAGGCGCCAATGCTTTTGATATTGGCCGCAAAGGTTCGTCGGGACGTGGCAGCCGCGACGGACGAGCACAGCGGGTTTACCCGGAGATTACGTATGAGCAGGCGCAGCAGTACAAAGACCTGCTGTCTGATCAGGCGACTGTGAGCTTATCGGCGCGTGTTTCGTCGGCAACAGTTGTTAAAAATGAAACAGATAAAACGAACCCTAACATTAATGTTGTTGCCGGAGACGAATACTACCTGCAAAGCCAGAGCCTGAACCTGGATCAGGGGAGAAGCTTCTCAAGCTACGAGCTAGAGTTTGGCGCCAATGTTGCCATCATAGGCAGTGAGATTAAGAAAACCCTTTTCCCGAAGAAAGACCCGATCGGGGAGTATATTTCCTTTTTAGGGCGCCGTTTCAAAATTATCGGTATGCTGGAGCAGAAAGGCAGCAGCATGGGTGGTGGCGGAGGAGACCGGACGATTATTATCCCTCTGGAAACAGGCCGGCAGATTCCGCGTGCCGGGAACAGCACTCTGAACTATGCTATCAAAACAATTATAACCAGCCCCGAAGAGCTGGATTATGTAATGGGTGAAGCGACCGGAATTATGCGCAGCGTACGGCAGGACCCTTTGGGACAGGAAGAATCTTTTGAGATAAGACGCAGTGACTCGTTGCTACAGAGCTTAAACGAAATCTCGGGTTACCTTAAACTGGGTGGCTTTGTGATCGGCTTTATTACTTTGCTGGGCGCCTCTGTCGGACTGATGAACATTATGATGGTTTCGGTGAACGAGCGTACGCGCGAGATAGGAGTGCGCAAGGCACTGGGCGCTACGGCACACCAGATCCGGCAGCAGTTCCTGATCGAGGCTATCGTTATCTGTTTGCTCGGTGGTATAGCTGGCGTGTTTATGGGCATACTGATGGGGAATGGCATATCAGCTCTGATCGGAGATGGAGGCTTTATAGTGCCGTGGCTCTGGGTATTGGTTGGGCTCACCATTTGTATTGTAGTAGGCGTAATTTCCGGTTACTACCCCGCATACCGCGCCTCTAAATTAGACCCTATTGATTCGTTGCGCTACGAGTAAGGCTGCACGCCTTCAGCTAGTAATGGATAAACCCTTAGGCTATAGTTGGCCCTCTGGTCCAGTCGGATTGCAAATCCGACCTCATAATAAGACACGGGTTACAAACCCGCGCCAGCAATAAACTTTAGCCTTAGCTATAGTTGAGTTGAGGCTATAGTGCTATAGTTGCTGCTGGTATAACCCACCCCCACCCCTCCCGAGAGGGGAATTACAGCCTTAGCTATAGTTGCAGCTATAGTTTTATAGTTCCAGACCAAGAGCGGACAGGTCGCGACCTGTCCCTACGGAAATATGACCACGAGCAATGTCGAAGCTTACCAGAACAAACTGTAGATGAACTATAGCTATCGAGGTGATCACAGTCTTTGGGTTGAGCGCCTTTGACTTGTTGCGGTGCCGCAGGCAATCCGACGCAGGAGGGTAGCAAGAAGGCAGCAGCGCGATTCCTAAAGACGGGGCCGCTCGGCCCGAGAGAGCCAAGCTAGCTATGATAACTATAGGCAAGTAAAGCTCCCAGGAATACAAGAGGCTATGAAACAACAGCCTAGTTCAAATCAGCAACTATAGCCAACTATAAAACTATAGCTAAGCAGCAAGCAATAGCAACTTCCCCACCTCCCATTACAAAAAACTCAACACATTTTCAGGAGGTCTTCCAATCACGGCTTTGTCGCCTTTCACGACAATAGGGCGCTCT
>DATBUF010000092.1:0-2654 GCA_036516435.1 Pontibacter sp. | reverse complement strand
GCGCTGCTGCCTTCTTGCTATCCTCCTGCGTCGGATTGCCTGCGGCACCGCAACAAGTCAAAGGCGCTCAACCCAAAGACTGTGATCAATTCGATAGCTAAGCTATAGTTTAGTTCAGCAAGCTATAGTTGCATCGCCTTTCTCGTGGTTGTAATTCCGTAGGGACAGGTCGCGACCTGTCCGTTCTTGGTCTGTAGCTATGAAACTATAGCTGCAACTATAGCCTAGATTGCTGGCGCGGGTTTGTAACCCGTGTCCTTTTTATGGTGTTGAGTTTGTAACTCAACTGGGGCAGAGCCCCAAACTATAGCTGGCTACAGTAAGAGGCTGCAACTATAAACTATAGCCTCAACTGTAGCAAAAGCAGAAATTCCCCTCTTGAGAGAGGTAGGAGCGAGTTAGCCCTTCTCACCTAGTATTGTGATAAAATCGACAATCAACAATTTAGCAATCAGCAATTAATCCCTTAACTTGTACCGCTTTTGCAAAAACAGATTTTTAACTTCAAGACAAGCTTAATTTAGTAGGTGGAAGAAATTGTATACCTGTGCCTGTTTGCCTTTCTGGCTGGCTTTATTGATTCGGTGGTTGGGGGCGGAGGGCTGATACAGGTACCGGCTCTGTTTATATTTTTGCCGGGAGTGCCGCTACCGACGGTGTTCGGAACAGGCAAGCTTGCCTCTATTGCGGGTACCACCTCAGCTATGGTGCGTTACGTGCGGAGTGTCAAAATAAATTATCTGGCTATACTTCCGGCGGCAGTGGCGGCCTTTATCTGTTCTTTTCTGGGTGCCCGCGCGCTCAGCCATTTCGATCCGGCGCTGGCGCGTCCGCTTATACTGGTGCTACTGGTGTTGGTGGCGGTTTATACCTTTATCAAAAAAGACTTTGGCTCGCTGCATGCCCCTAAACTGACAGATGCCAAAGAAAAGCTCTATGGATTAGTTGTTGGGGCGGCCATAGGCTTTTACGACGGTTTCTTCGGGCCGGGCACCGGCAGCTTCCTGATCTTTATCTTTATCGGGATATTCGGGTTTAACTTTCTGGCGGCATCGGCGGCGGCAAAGGTAGTGAACGTCGCTACCAACCTGTCGGCGTTGTTATACTTTGCCTACAAAGGGTTTATTCTTTATGAGGTGGCTATCCCGATGGCTATTTGTAGCATTATAGGTTCACAATTTGGTACCCGTATGGCGCTAAAGCGGGGAGTAGGCTTTGTGCGGGTGCTGTTCCTGGTAGTAGTTACCGGCATCATCATCAAGTTTGCTTACGACACCTACGGTTCCGGCGGCAACGATTTTAAAAAGCTGAGTTCGGCCGTACAGGAATGGGTAAGGCTGAAAGGGTAAACTATAGCTGAAGTATAACCTAAACTATGGAGCTGTAGCTGCAACTATAACCTAAAGTCCAATTCCCCTCCCCGAAGGGGCAGGGGTGGGTTTACATCTCACAAACTATAGTTTCAGTAATTAACCCTACCTTTGCATACAATTTCTGCCGTACGTATAGGCAGGTATAAAACCATTACCGATGAAGTTCGACGATTACCGCATCTCCGACGAAATAAAGAAAAGCCTGAGCAAGTTGGGTTTTAAACGCCCTACCGACATTCAGTTTAAAGCGATTCCGCCTATTATGCGCGGCGAAGATGTGCTGGCCATTGCCCAGACCGGCACCGGTAAAACCGCAGCTTTCGCCATTCCGCTGCTCGACAGGTTTCAGTTTAGCAAGAACCGCCGCCGCGAGGATGGTATAAAAGGGGTTGTGATGGTGCCTACACGTGAGCTGGCGCTGCAGATAACGGAAGTGTTTGAGGAGATCGGTCGTGGCACGCGCGTTAAAACATTCTGTGTATTTGGTGGCGTGGAGCAGGGCCCGCAGATCGAGAAGCTGCAGGATGGTATTGACATACTGGTAGCTACGCCGGGCCGCTTATTTGACCTGGTGAGCCAGGGCTACATAAAGCTGCACCGTATAGAGGTGCTGGTGCTGGACGAGGCCGACCACATGCTGGACCTGGGCTTTATACACGACATCCGCCACCTGATCACCAAACTGCCGCGCAACCGCCAGACGCTGTTTTTCTCGGCAACTATAAACGAGCAGATAAAGGAGCTGGCCTACTCGCTGGTAAATAAACCGGTACGCATCCAGATATCACCAAAAGATCCGGTTTCCAAAAACGTGGACCACTCCGTGATGTATGTGGGAATGGATGATAAACGCTTTTTCCTGGAGCGCATCACGAACCAGAACCCGGACAAGAAGATACTGGTGTTTGTGCGCACCAAAGTACGGGCGGAGCGAGTGCAGAAAGCAATGGAGCGCGTAAACATTGTGGCCGAGGTTATACATGGCGGCAAAGAGCAGAAAGATCGCCTGAGTGCTATGAAGCAGTTTAAGAAGGGCGACGTAAAAATGCTGATTGCAACCGATGTGAGTGCCCGTGGCATTGATATCCCGAACGTAGACTATGTGGTGAACTATGACCTGCCGGACCAGCCGGAGAACTATGTGCACCGTGTAGGGCGTACGGGGCGTGGCACAGCCAAAGGTATAGCCGTAAGCTTTTGCGCTCCGGAAGAGAAGACCATACTAGAGGAGATACAACATTACCTTACCAAGGATATCAAAGTAATTGAGCTTGACCCGGA
>DATBUF010000091.1:0-3251 GCA_036516435.1 Pontibacter sp. | reverse complement strand
TGTAAAAGATGATTCGGTGATATTTGCCAAAGGCTACGGTGTGCTCAACAACAAAACCGGCGGACAGGTGGATGCCAACACCGTTTTCGGGATTGCCTCGAACTCTAAAGCTTATACTTCGGCAGCACTGGCTACACTGGTAGATGCCGGAAAAATTAAATGGACAGATAAAGTTAACAAGTACATTCCGTACCTGAAGCTGTACGACCCATATGTAACAGCCAACCTGACCATCGAAGACCTGCTGTGCCACCGCGCCGGCCTTAAGACATTTAGCGGCGACTTGCTCTGGTACAACACCACCTACAGCCGCGAAGACATCATCCGCCGCTTGCAGTACCTGGAGCCAGCCTACGACTTCAGGGATGGCTACGGTTACTCTAACGTGATGTTTATTACAGCAGGTCAGGTAATCGAAAATGTAACAGGCAAGACCTGGGAGAATTACATCAAGGAGACCTTCTTCCAGCCATTAGGCATGAGCCGCTCTTACACTTCTGTAAATGACCTGAAAAATGCGCAGAATGTAGCCTCACCGCATGGTTTTGATGGAGAGGATAAACCTGTTGCAACCACATTTAATGCATGGGACAACTGGAACCCGGCTGCCGGTATTTTTACAAGCGTAACCCAGCAGGCCCAATGGATGCGCCTGCACCTGAATCGCGGCACTTACAAGGGCAAACAGATCTTCTCGGAAAACGCCAGCCGTTATATGTGGCAGGCCCATAACCCGATGCCGGTTTCTAAAGGGGCTGAAGAATACATGCCGTCTACACATTTTACTGCTGCCGGCTTGGGCTGGTTCGTAAGCGATTATGAGGGCCGTAAACTGGTGTACCATGGCGGCGGACACGAGGGTATGAACAGCCGCACGGTACTGGCACCGGAAGAGAACCTGGGCATCGTGATTCTGACCAACAGCATGAGCAGCATTATGTCGCCACTGGCAAACTATACCTTAGATCAGTTCTTTGGTGTACAGCATGCACGCGACTGGAGCCAGGAAACGCTGGACAACATGGCCAAAGCCAGAAAAGCACAGGCCGAAGCAAAGGCAAAAGCTCCGAAAGAAAAGAAGCGCAAAAGCAAACCAACGATGGACCTGAACGCCTATACCGGCACTTACCGCAGCCAACTATATGGCGATGCCATTGTTACCCTGAAAGGCGGAAAGCTGGACATACAGCTTGCACCGGCACCCGCCTTAGGCGGCACCCTGAACCACTGGCAGCACGATATTTTTGACCTGGACTGGAAGAACGATTATGCTCTGCTGACACCTACCCGTGCGCGCTTCCTGGTTGGAGAGGACGGAACGATCAGCCAGCTACGCCTGGATGCTAATAACCCGGACTTCCATTTCGATGAGCTGAAGTTTGAGCGTGTAAAATAACATGGCTGTAAACTATAAACACGAAAGCCGCACCCGTAAGTGCGGCTTTCGTGTTTTCTTACTATTCTTTAAGCTAAGACACTATTAGAGCGATACTGCTGATCAGTGCAAAGTATCCTGCTATAATCCAGTAAGCTAACTCATCTTCATTTTGGTAGACTTTTTTCATAGCAAACAACCGTTAATCGTAAAACAATCAATTTATCCCTTTGGCTGTCTGTATATTAGCTTCTACGAAGGTTTACCCGAATATGTTAACACAAGGCATAGCATTAAAAAAATAACATATTTTATTATTGCATACTTGCAGTATTTAGTACAATTATACAGGCAACAAACCAGGCTTTTGTAGCAGTGCAATGGCTGTGTTTTGCTGCAGAAGATCGGATACTAAAGTGCTATAGTTCTGGAGAGCAGGCATTTAGACAAACTTCCACCTCAGGCATCTATCTCTCAGAGAGCAGCCTGAAAAGCAACACCCGCCCTTTGAGACACAGATTACAGTGCAAAGGGCTCAGGCAGCGCAGAACATCCTCAAACAAAGAGCCCGCGACATTGCTGCCGCGGGCTCCCCTGTTACTCTAAGCCAGAAACTAAACTATAGTTCCTGTGCTGTTATGTAGTCTGTTGTTATACCAGCTTCTTGTAACGAATACGCTTCGGCTCTACATCGCCCATGCGCTTCTTCTTGTTCTCCTCGTAATCGGTATAGTTACCCTCGAACCAGTAAACCTGAGACTCACCCTCAAACGCCAGGATGTGTGTACAGATACGGTCCAGGAACCAGCGGTCGTGGGAGATGATTACGGCGCAGCCTGCAAAATTCTCCAAGGCATCTTCCAGCGCCCGGATTGCGTTCACGTCCAGGTCGTTGGTCGGCTCATCGAGCAACAGTAAGTTACCGCCTTCTTTCAGTGTCATGGCCAGGTGCACGCGGTTACGCTCTCCACCCGATAGCTTATCTACTTTCTTCTCCTGATCACCGCCCGAGAAGTTGAACTTGCTCACATAGGCGCGGGAGTTTACCTGGCGGCCGGCCAGCAGCATGTGCTCCGTACCACCGGAAATTACTTCGAACACCGATTTGTTCGGGTCCAGCTGCGCGTGCTCCTGGTCTACGTACGAGATCTGCACTGTAGAACCCACAGTAAACTCACCTGCATCGGGCTTTTCCTGCCCTGTTATCAGCTTAAACAAGGTTGTTTTACCAGCACCGTTTGGACCAATGATCCCTACTATACCACCCTGCGGCAGCGAGAAGTTCAGGTTCTCGAACAACAACTTATCGCCATAAGCTTTGCTGATGTTGTGCGCATCTATTACCTGAGAGCCCAGGCGAGGGCCGTCCGGTATAAACAGTTCCAGTTTCTCTTCTTTCTGCTTGGCATCTTCGCCGGCTAACTTATCATACTGGCTGATACGGGCTTTAGACTTGGCGTGACGGGCTTTAGGTGCCATGCGCACCCATTCCAGCTCGCGCTGCAGGGTTTTTTGGCGCTTGCTTTCGGTTTTCTCTTCCTGAGCCAAACGGCCAGCTTTCTGCTCCAGCCAGCTGCTATAGTTTCCTTTCCACGGAATACCTTCGCCACGGTCCAGTTCCAGAATCCAGCCAGCCACATTATCCAGGAAGTAACGGTCGTGGGTTACGGCGATTACGGTTCCTTTGTACTGCTGCAGGTGTTGCTCCAACCAGTCTACCGACTCGGCATCCAGATGGTTGGTAGGCTCATCCAGCAACAGCACATCCGGCTCCTGCAACAACAGGCGGCACAAGGCTACGCGACGCTTCTCACCACCCGACAGGTTTCCGATCACGGCATCTTCCGGCGGCGTACGCAGGGCATCCATGGCGCGC
>DATBUF010000090.1:0-11814 GCA_036516435.1 Pontibacter sp. | reverse complement strand
TCTAATCCGGCAGACCCGCCAAAGCCGGCTGTAATTCCGCTGGTAAGCACATGAGAGTACATTTTATGTGCCTCTACCATGCTGGATTTCTGAGAGATCAGGTACAAAATGTTAGCCGTACCTCTTCCCAAATTGCCATGTAGCAGCACACGCACCAGAAATACAGTAATCAGGATGCCGATAACCGGAAACACCACAAGCCAGATCGGCTGGTCGAGCAGCCGGTTGCTATAGCTCAGGAATACCTGAATGTAATGCACAAAAGATTTAAGGGCAACTGCAGCCATCCCTGCCGTTAGCCCTACCAGTACACTGGAGATGAGCACAAAGTCGTGGTCGGAGGTATGGCGTCGTAACCAGAGCAGCGGAAGTTTATACTTGCGTAGTTGTGGCATAGCTGTGGTGTTTACGGTTACTTGCCTGCAAAGGTAAGGACATAGATCACGGAGGGCAAACGTTATCAGATGTTGTGGCAATTACGTTTGTTTCGCTTTATTTGTATAAACCACCAGAGCTAAAAATCAGTTATACTTTAGTCTGAACAAGAAATATTATACTATGAGGCAAGCAAAGGACGTAAGCGGATGTCTCGTGAAGCCGGAGTCGTGCGGCCCTTTCGACATTATCGGGGATGTGCACGGCTGTTTTGATGAGTTAAAGGAACTACTTGAAAAATTGGGCTACCGCATAGCACAGCATGGGGAAGATGCTCCTTTTGAGGTTACACCGCCACCGCAGCATAAAGCTGTTTTTGTTGGCGACCTGGTAGACCGCGGGCCAAAATCGCCGGAAGTGCTGCAACTGGTAATGGATATGGTAGAGGCAGGACATGCTTATTGCGTCATTGGCAACCACGACGACAAACTATACCGCAAACTATCCGGCCGGAACGTGCAGGTACGCCACGGACTCGAACTCACTATAGAACAGCTTGGGCGCCGAAGCCCGGAGTTTTCGGCCCGTGTAAGAACCTTTTTGGGTAAGCTGCCGCACCACATCCTGCTGGATGATGGAAAACTGGTTGTAGCGCATGCCGGACTGGCCAAACACCTGCATGGCCTGAGCAACAGCGGGGTAAGGGCAATGTGTTTATACGGGCCTACTACCGGCGAAATAGACAGCTTAGGGTTGCCTGTGCGTCTGGACTGGGCTGCCAACTATAGTGGGCGTACCATGGTAGTGTATGGCCATACTCCGGTGCTGGAGCCTGCCTGGCGGAACAATACCATCAACATTGATACAGGCTGTGTATTTGGCGGAAAGCTAACTTCACTCCGGTACCCTGATCAGACACTTACTTCAGTGCCGGCCCGCCAGGTATACGCAGAAACTATCAGGCCTTTTGTACAGCATCATACTGCCTCCTGATGTGGGGTTTGCATTGCTTAAGCGCCTTATATAAAAAAAGAAGCCTGCATTCCTGCAGGCTTCAGATGTTAAGCGTTACGGCATAATACCAAGCGATTGCCACTCTGCAACCGGCAGTTCCAGGTCTTTGATCAGGCCTTTTTCGATATCGAGCACCCAGCCATGTACCGTAGGGTACTTTACAGATTTGTAGGCGCGATGCATTACCGAAGTGGTGCAGATATTTTTAACCTGTGCCACCACGTTCAGTTCCGATAAACGCTGCAGTCTTTCTTTTTCGGTAGGCAGGTTGTCTATTTCCTGGCGGTGCTGCATGTAAATATCCCGGATAGGGCTTATCCAGTTTTCGACTACACCTGAAGCGGTACCTTTGTAAGCAGCCTCTACGCCGCCGCAGCAGTAATGGCCGCACACAACTATGTGCTGCACGTCCAGTACATCAACAGCATATTCCAGCACGGCCAGCAGGTTCATGTCTGTAAGCGAGACCTGGTTGGCTACGTTCCTGTGAATGAAGAGCTCGCCCGGTTCTGTTTTGGTAAAGCTCGAAATTGGCATCCGGCTGTCAGAGCACCCGATGTAAAGGAAAGGCGGTTTCTGGCCCTGCGCCAGCTGCTCAAAGTACTCAGGAGTTTTTGACAGCTTCTCAGCCACCCAGTTACGATTGTTATTTATGAGCTCGTCGTATTCGTGGTAGTGCATAGGTTACGAGTTACAGTGGCTGCATGTGTTGCAGTTTTTGGGGACAAATATAAGTTACAAACAGCTGCCAGCGTAGCAACCGAACAAAAAGTTTATACAATTACTTTACTAATGTACCTTGAGTTTAAAATACTGAGTGCTCCCATGTACCGTAGTTTAAAGTGCAGCATATCGCCTACTTTATAGTGCTGCTCATTGTCGCCGAGCTCCACCACCAGCATATCGGAGCTCGCACCTACCACGCTCAGGTTCTCTTTCGGAAGCAGGAACTTCGGATGTACATCCAGCAAACCAACATCCAGAATAGCACGGTGCGAGGTCTTGCCATACAGGCTCTCGTCAATTTCAAAACTATCGCCGCTCGGGTTTTCGGCCAGCACACCGCTCGGTATCATGGGTTTTTCTGTAAGCTCAATAATTTCGGTGCTGAGCTCGAACACATCATCGTACATGCCTTCAAAAGTTTCGCCTGTAAACAGATTGAGTCCGAAAAACAACGCTTCGCCAATTCTGAAATGGTTAATACCTTTCGGCAGCTGGTGCGTGAACAGCAAGGGTATAGTTACCGAAGTGCCCCCCGAAACCCACGGAATGGTTTTATTAAACTTGGCTTCGATGATCTGGGTGTACAGGCTGAGCTGGATGAGTTTATCGCGGGTAGGCATTACCCCATGCAGGCAGTTGAAGTTGGCACCCAGCCCGATGATCGAAATATTGGGCAACTCGAATACCTGCTCATAAAAGTCTACCAGTTCTTCGCCCATTACGCCTTCCCGCAGGTCGCCCATTTCTATCATAATGATAATCTTATGATGCCGGTTCTGTCGTACTGCCTCTTCGGATAACAGCTTTATAATATCCAGCTCGGTCTGGAAACTCACATCCGCATACTGTATAATTTCCGGGATACTTTTTTTAGGGGCGGGTTTGATATAGACTGTCTGCACATCAGGGGCCAGCTTCTTAATCGCTTTAAGATTGGAGACCCGTGAATCATGCACTTCGCGGGTGCCCAGCGCGAGTACTTCCTTCAAAAAGCTTTCTTCGCCACAGAGTATTTTGGACACAATGCCCCAGTGGATGTCGTGGGCCTTAAAAATGCTGTTAAGGTGATTATAGTTGTGTTGTAATTTAGCGCGGTACAGCTTTAAAACAGCCATTAGTTATCGTTGTAGTCTATATTCTAAATACTTGTTGGTAAAACCCAGGCTCTCATAAAGGTAACGTGCCGGGTTCTGTGGTTCTACGTGCAGGGCTATACTTCCGGACACCGTTTCGGTTGCTAATTGCACCAGCCTTTTACCAACCCCCTTGCCGCGCTGGCTTCCGTGTACGGCTACATAAACCAGAATATTCTCTGGTATGTAACCGCTCATGCCGGTATTGTTCAGGATAAGCGCACCCACCACGGCACCGCTCTCACGCGCCTCCAGCACCGCACCGCCTTTACCCGCAGCCTCCGATAAGGCATACTCCAGGCACTTGGCTATATCTTCCTTTTTATCACCGTATTCATCCAAGTGCAGGTAAAGAAAGTCAATAATCTCCTGCCGGTTTATACCTGCATGATTTTCCGAGGTGTAGATGCTATAGTTAAGACTGCTGATTTCTGCCATGTTATCTTGCTCAGTTTTTAAAGTATAAAGGAGTAAACGATTTTAAACCTGCAGAGATACCGCATCTTTTGCTGTAATGCCTTTTGTTTATAAAGTACAACACTGCCGCTGCCTCTTACGCAGGCTTCATTACTATAATAGTTATTCCGGGTTTTAAATCACAGTAAATTTTGCGTTTTGCGGTTATAAGGTGCGCAGGGTACACATTCAGGCTGAACGGGGAAGTACAAAATTGTAAAGGTGCTAGCGGGTGATAAAAATAAGTTAAAAACAAGCCTCAATAGAAAGTTATAGTTTAGGTACCATTCAGCGCACAGCGCAGGAGAGCGGTATCTGTTAAAGTGCCTCATAAATAATCTGCTGTTTTATTATATTATAACCTGAAAAGCCGTATAACAACAGAAGATGTAATGCCCTAAATCCACCCGCCATGACAAAAGCATACTTTCTTATTTTGCTTTGTCTTTTCTGCTGCTTCCCACGGCCGGATGCCCTGGGCTGGCAATCTGTTAACCCCGATACAGCCTACTTTACCGGCAAAGCTAAAAAGCTGAAAATTCCGTTTACGCTGGCGCACAACCTGATCGTGATACCGGTACAGATAAATGGCTCTAAACCACTCAATTTTATACTGGATTCCGGTGTTAACAGCACCCTGATCACGCACCTGAACTATAGCGATTCCTTAAACCTGAACAACTCCACTAAAATAACCGTGAAAGGGCTGGGGCAGGGCTTTTCGCTGGATGCACTCATCTCGCAGGGGAACAGCATGCAACTGCAGCGTATTAAGGGCAAAAACCAGGAAGTGTATGTGTTGCTGCAGGACGTATTCGATCTCTCGTCGCGCATGGGCATGCCGATACATGGCATCATCGGGTATGATATTTTTAAGAATTTTATAGTTAAGATAAACTATAGCACCCGGATCCTGACACTCTACCGGCCGGATGCGCAGGTAAAAGTGAGTAAAAAAGCCGAAGTGCACGAGCTGCACATCGAAGATTGCAAGGCGTATGTATATGCCAATGTGCGGCAGTTTAACGGCGATACGCTCCAGGTAAAGCTGGTGGTAGATACCGGCGCCAGCCACTCGCTCTCATTGTACCTGCCCACTAATGAAAAACTGAAACTGCCGCCTAAAGTAATGGAGGCGTACCTTGGCCGTGGCTTAGGAGGAGACATACACGGCAAAATAGGGCGACTGAACAGTATGTCGCTGGGAAGTTACGAGTTTGCAAACCTGCCGGCCTCTTACCCCGACGAGGACGCGATTAAAGTAGCGTTAAATGTTGCCAACCGCAACGGCAACCTTGGCTCTGATATTCTGAAGCGCTTTACCGTGATCTTTGACTACCCGCACAAGCGGCTTTACATGATACCTAACAAGAAATATAAGACTCCCTTTACGTATAACATTTCCGGGTTTGAGGTAAGTACGCCCATGCCGGGCCTGAACATGTATGTGGTAGCCAATGTAGCGAAAGAATCGGCGGCGCAGGAGGCGGGCATACGTGTAGGAGACCAGCTGCTTTCCGTAAACGAGCAGGATTGCAGCCAACTGGAGCTGAACGATTTGCTTAACCTGTTAGAGGGCAGACCCGGGCAGAAGCTGCGCCTGACCCTGAGGCGGGAGCTTTCGCCTTATAAAGTGGTGCTCACGCTCGAAAACCGCATTTAACTATACCGCTGGTCACTACTGGTTCAGGTCCTGGAAGATCTGTAGAAACAAAAGAACACCGGCCAGTAAAATCAGGAAAATACCGGTGTAAATACGGGCTTTCGGCACTGGTTGTAGTTCCTTAACACCTTGCTCATTCAGGCGGCTGAGGCGCAGGTTCGACAGCAGCAACCCGTTTCCGAAACTCAGCCAGATAGCTGCTGTCAGTGCCTCTCCCGAGAAAATAAGCGATACCAGGCCGATAGAGGAGAAGAGAATGCCGATCAGGACCGGCAGGTTCAGGTTTTTCATGCGTTGTAACAGAATAGAGCCGCAAGTTAATTGATTTGTGTGGATTCTGTAACTATAGCTTACAGGTGCAATTCTAACCTGTATCAAAACCAATACGAACTATAACTTTTATCTGAAAATGAACTATAGTGTTGCATTCTAATTTTTTTTATGAAAACATTTGCACCGTTTTAGCAGTAATTAAGCGCTACAGCTTTTAAAGACAACTAACTGAAAATGAAAAAAAAGGTCTTTTTATCTGGCCAACAGCCATCGATAAAACACGCTTCCAACGAGCGTGCGACTTTTTCTGCCCGCGTGTGCAGGGTAGTTTTTAGGTGTACCTTTTCTAACCTCAGGCTCAGGCCCTAGGCCGACGTTATCTCTGATCGCCTACGTGGGGATCATGCCTTCCAATCCTAAATACATTTTGTTTTAATGCGTGTAAGCTCAGCTTTTTCGAAAGGCAGCTCAAGGCATTTGTATATTCTAATTTTTGCTGATCAGGCTATCGACTAGCCCTATTGTATCATTATATACTTACATGACCAGTTTACCGGAATTTATAGTTGTTGTGGCAAATGAGAGCCACGTGGGTTACGCGCAAACAATTTGCGATGAGATGGAAGCCTCGGCTAAGGCACGGGGTACCGGCATCGCCAAACGTAAGCCCGAATACGTGGCCCTTAAAATGCAGGAAGGCAAAGCTGTGATCGCCCTGCACCCTGATGGCAAATGGGCGGGCTTCTGCTACATCGAGACATGGGGACATGGCAAATACGTGGCTAACTCGGGCCTGATCGTTTCGCCGGAGCTCCGTAAAAGCGGCCTTGCCCGCCAGATCAAACAAAAGGTTTTTGAACTCTCGCGCACCAAGTACCCCGATGCCAAGATCTTTGGGTTGACTACGGCACTGGCTGTCATGAAGATCAACTCCGGCCTGGGCTACAAACCGGTTACTTATTCTGAACTGACTGATGATGAAGCGTTCTGGAAAGGCTGCGAAAGCTGTGTAAACTTCCCGATCCTGACAAGCAAGAACCGCAGCAACTGCCTGTGCACCGCTATGCTGTTCGACCCGGCGCAGGAGCCGACTTTTATGCCACTGCCTCTTGCTGAACAGAAACCGGCTGCCAAAGCGGCCAGCTTGCAGGAGCGGTGGGTACGTTACCGCCAGCGCCTGGCAGTGCAGCCCGTTACCTTACCCGAACAGGAAAAAGATAAAGACAAAAAAGCCTCTTAGGCTACCAAAATTATAAGCTATAGTTATGAAGAAAGTTTTGTTAGCCTTTAGCGGCGGATTAGATACATCGTACTGCGCTATTTACCTGTCGCAGGAACTGGGGCTGGAAGTATATGCTGCCCTGGTGGATACCGGTGGTTTTTCTGCAGAAGAAATACAGGAAATTGAGCACCGTGCTTATGCGTTGGGTGTAAAGCAGTTCACGCACCTTGATGAGAAAGAAAGCTACTATAAGAGCTGCATCAAGTACATGATCTTTGGTAATGTGCTGAAGAATAATACCTACCCGCTGAGTGTGAGTGCCGAGCGCGTAACGCAGGCGTTGAGTATCGCCAATTTTGCCAAGAGCATCGGGGCAGATTATGTAGCCCATGGCAGCACCGGCGCCGGCAACGACCAGGTGCGTTTTGATATGGTGTTCCAGGCGATCATTCCGGATGTTGAGATCATCACCCCAATCCGAGACATGAAACTGTCGCGCGAAGAAGAAATCGAGTACCTGCGCAAGCATGGTGTAGAGATGGACTTCAAGAAGGCGCAATATTCGATAAACAAAGGCATCTGGGGAACCTCAGTAGGTGGCAAGGAAACGCTTACATCGCATTTGCCTTTACCGGAATCGGCTTACCCAACACAACTTACAAAACAGGATGCTGAGCGCGTAACTATAGTTTTCAAAAATGGTGAGCCGGTTGGTTTAAATGATGAGGTGTTTGAAAGTCCGGTACAGGTAATTCAGCGTTTGCAGGAAATTGCCGGTCCGTTTGCGATTGGCCGCGACATCCACGTGGGCGATACGATCATCGGCATTAAGGGCCGAGTAGGCTTTGAAGCTGCTGCCCCGATGGTGATCATCAAAGCACACCATACCTTGGAGAAGCACACGCTTACCAAATGGCAACTCTACTGGAAAGACCAACTGGCCACCTGGTACGGTAACTGGCTGCACGAAGGCCAGCTGCTGGACCCGACCATGCGCGACATCGAAGCTTTCCTGGAGAGTACGCAGCAAACCGTAACAGGTAAAGTGCATGTGCTGCTGGCGCCATATCGTTTCCAGGTAGAAGGCATCGAAAGCGAACATGATCTGATGAGTGATAAATTCGGGAGCTATGGCGAAATGAACCGCGCCTGGACAGCCGATGATGTGAAAGGCTTTACTAAGATTTTCGGGAACCAGACCAAACTATACCACAACGTGAATAATACTATAGCAACATGGGCAACCGAAAAGTAAAGGCGGGCATAGTAGGCGGAGCCGGCTACACCGGCGGTGAATTGCTGCGCCTGTTGCTGCACCACCCCAATGCAGAACTGGTGTTCACGCATAGCAAAAGTCAGGCTGGGAAACCAGTAAGTGCCGTGCACACCGACCTGCTGGGCGAAACCGAACTATACTTCAGCGACTCGTTTGCGCAGGAAGTGGATGTGCTGTTTTTGTGTGTGGGCCACGGTGAAGCAAAGAAATTTTTAGCGGAGAATGATATCCCGGCAACTATAAAAATCATTGACCTGAGCCAGGATTTCCGCTGGAACGGGGAAGCAGGAAAGGCGCAAACTATAGATGCATATGGCAGAGCTTTTACTTATGGCTTACCGGAAATGCTTCGCGAAACGATACAGCAGGCACAGCACATTGCTAACCCAGGTTGCTTTGCAACGGCCATTCAGCTGGCGCTGCTGCCACTGGCTTCTGAAGGTCTGATCACCGATGAAGTACATGTGAGCGGCATTACGGGTAGCACCGGAGCAGGGCAGAGCCTAAGTCCGACATCACACTATAGTTGGCGCAGCGGCAACATCTCGAACTATAAAGTGCTCAACCACCAGCACCTGAACGAGATCCGCCGAACGCTGCACGAACTGCAGCCAGCGCAGGAGCTGCCAGTTATCCATTTTGTGCCGTATCGCGGGCCATTTACGCGTGGTATACTTTGCACCAGCTATCTGCCGTGCAGCTTAACTATAGAACAAGCGCAGGAACTATACAGCAGCTATTATAGTACACATCCTTTTGTTTGGCTGAGCCCGGTAACCCCGGACCTGAAACAAGTGGTGAATACAAACAAATGTATTCTGTACTTAGAAAAGCAAGGCGAAATGCTTGTGATTACCAGCTTGATCGATAACCTGTTAAAAGGTGCATCTGGCCAGGCCGTGCAGAACATGAACCTGTTATTCGGGCTGGACGAAACGTCTGGATTAAAGTTAAAACCGGCTGGGTTTTAAGTGCGCCGTAATTGCCCTCGCTCGCCTCTGGCGAGTGTGAGTTACCAGCGGACTCTGGCCGCTTTAAAGAATAGTAAGCATAACGTGGCGGGACGCCACAGATAGCTCACACTCGCGGGACGCGAGCGAGGGCGAAAGGCGAAAACAACAATTTAACAATACAACCATCAACAATTAAACCCATGTACGTCGAGTACTTTCTTTACTGTCTTACTTCATACATCTAATTCCCAACGTAGAAACCATGAACCTCTTCGATGTTTATCCTGTCTTTGATATAAATCCCGTACGCGGCCAGGGCTGCTACATCTGGGACGACAAAGGTACCCGCTACCTGGACCTGTACGGCGGCCACGCCGTGATCTCTGTTGGGCATAGTCACCCGCACTACGTAAAGCGCATTGCCCGCCAACTATACGACATTGGTTTCTACTCAAATTCGGTGCAGATGCCGATGCAGGAAGAACTGGCGCAAAAGCTGGGCGAACTGAGCGGCTATACCAACTATAGTTTGTTCCTGTGCAATTCCGGCGCCGAGGCCAACGAGAACGCCATCAAGCTCGCTTCCTTCCATACAGGCCGCAAAAAGATCATCGCGTTTAAAGGAGCTTTTCATGGTCGTACGTCTGCAGCGGTTGCCGCTACTGATAATCCTTCCATCATTGCGCCGGTAAACGAAACGGATAATGTCGTTTTTCTGCCGTTAAATGACCTGGATGCCTTTGCGCAGGCGCTGAACAAGTATAGTAACGAGTTGGCTGCTGTAATTGTGGAAGGCATACAGGGCGTGGGTGGCGTGCACCTGCCGGAACCGGCCTTCCTGAAGGCAGTTGAAGCCGGATGCAAAAAAGCAGGTGCAGTGCTCATCCTGGATGAAGTGCAGTCGGGTTACGGGCGTTCGGGTAAGTTCTTTGCGCACCAGTATACAGGCATAAAACCGGACCTGATTACCGTAGCAAAGGGCATGGGCAACGGCTTCCCGATTGGCGGTGTGCTGATCAGCCCGAACATTGAGGCAAGACACGGGATGCTGGGTACTACGTTTGGCGGCAACTACCTGGCCTGTGCTGCCGGTATAGCCGTGCTGGAAATTATGCAGCAGGAGCAGTTGCTGGAGAACGCCAGCCGCATGGGGCAGCGCCTGATAGAGCAGCTCCAGACGTTGCCGGGCGTGCGCGAAGTACGTGGTGCAGGGTTGATGATAGGAGTGGAGCTGGAGGAACCATGCGCTCCGCTGCGTAAAGAACTGCTGGAAAAGCACCGCATCTTTACAGGTTCATCTTCTGATAAAAATACGCTGCGCCTGCTGCCGCCGCTAACTATAAGCGCCAGAGAAGTAGATGCTTTCATCTCTGCCTTTGAATCTATAGTTTACACCCTCCAGGAAAATTAAGCATGAAGAAATATACTGCTGTGCACGACGTGGCTGATGTGAATGAGCTGGTAAAAGAAGCGTTGCACCTGAAAGCAAATCCATACAACTATAAAAGCCTCGGCGAGAACAAAACGCTGGGTCTTGTATTCCTGAACCCAAGCCTGCGTACGCGCCTGAGCACGCAGATTGCCGGGAACAACCTGGGCATGAACGTGATGGTGATGAACCTGGACAAGGAAGGCTGGGCACTGGAAACGCAGGATGGCGCCATTATGAACGGCACTACGGTGGAGCATATCAAAGAAGCAGCTGCCGTAATGGGCCAGTACTGCGACATCATCGGTATTCGCTCGTTCCCGAAACTGCAGGACCGCGACGAAGACTATAGCGAGGACCTGCTGAACAAGTTTATCAGCTACGCCAATGTGCCGGTTGTAAGCCTGGAATCAGCAACGCGCCACCCGCTGCAAAGCCTGGCCGATCTGGTAACTATAACCGAGCAAAAACCTGCCGGTAAAAAGCCGAGAGTGGTGCTGACCTGGGCACCGCACGTAAAGGCTATTCCGCAATGTGTAGCCAACTCGTTTGCTGAATGGATGCAGCAGGCTGATGTGGAACTGGTGATCACCAATCCGGAAGGCTACGACCTGGCCGATGAATTTACCAAAGGCGCTACCGTGCTGCACAACCAGGACGAAGCATTGAAAGGTGCGGACTTTGTGTATGTCAAGAACTGGTCGAGCTACGAGCAGTATGGCAAAGTGCTGACGGATGGCGAAGGCTGGATGATGACGAATGAAAAGTTAGCGCTGACAAACAACGCCAAAGTAATGCACTGCCTGCCGGTTCGCCGCAACGTGGAGCTGAGCGACGAGATCCTGGACGGGCCAAATTCGCTGGTACTGGAGCAGGCCAATAACCGCACCTACGCTGCACAGGCTGTGCTAAAGCGCATGCTGGAAAGTCTTTAATTTGACAAAAGACTACTGGAATTTGACAATGGACAAAAGACTTTTATCACAAGGAGAAGTCCTTTGTCTTTTGTCAAGTAGTCAAAGAATCAAGTATATATGCCGGGTACAGTCCATTGTCTTTTGTCACCAAGTCAAGAAACTCAAAAAAAATGCTAACTATAGTTAAGATCGGTGGAAATGTGATTGATGATCCCCGGTTGCTGCACCGCTTTTTAGTTGATTGGGCTGCAGTAACTGGTCCGAAGTTGTTGGTACATGGCGGCGGTAAAATAGCGTCGGCCATTGGCCAGCGGCTGGGCATCGAACCCAAACTGGTGGATGGTCGCCGTATTACGGATGCCGAAACGCTGGAAGTG
>DATBUF010000089.1:0-3691 GCA_036516435.1 Pontibacter sp. | reverse complement strand
AAGTGTAAGTAACTATCGCAAAACGCTGTGCATGTTAACGCCGTTTTATGTACTTTTAACCTATGAATCTGAACTTACAGAATAAACGGGCTATAGTTTGTGGCAGCACCCAGGGCATAGGCAAAGCCATTGCAGTAGAGCTGGCACAGCTGGGCGCAAACGTAACCCTGGCTGCCCGCAACGAGGATAGCCTTAAAGCGGTGCTACAGGAGCTGGACACCAACCAAGGCCAGCAACACGACTATATTGTAGCTGATTTCTCTGACCCGTACGAGCTAAATGTAAAAGTGCAGGCTTACCTGGACCAGCAACCTACGGTACATATCCTGGTTAATAACACCGGCGGCCCGGCAGGCGGACCCATCACAGAAGCTATCTCGGATGAGTTTATCAACGCTTTTAACCAGCACCTGATCGCCAACCACCTGCTGGCGAAGGCTGTTATTCCGGGGATGAAGGCTGCCAGCTATGGCCGGATCATCAACATCATCAGTACTTCCGTAAAGCAGCCGCTGCATGGTTTGGGTGTGTCGAACACGATACGCGGGGCGGTAGCCAGCTGGGCTAAAACCATGGCGAATGAGCTGGGGCAATTTGGTATTACGGTCAATAACGTGCTGCCAGGCTCTACAAAAACAGGGCGCATTGATGCCATCATCGAGAGCAGAGCTAAGAAAACAGGCTTGAGCGAGGGAGAGATACAGCAGCAGATGGAAGCTGAGATTCCTGCCCGCCGTTTTGCAGAGCCTGAGGAAGTAGCTGCAGCAGCAGCCTTTTTAGCTACGCCTGCCGCTGCGTATATCAATGGCATTAACGTACCGGTAGATGGCGGCCGAACGGGTTGTTTGTAGTTGTTGATTGTTAGTTATTGATTGTTAAGTAGAGGCTGACCACCACTCATAATTTCTAATTCCTAATTCCCTAAAGGTGCAGTACATCCAGAACTATATCAACGGCCAGTTAGTGGCGCCTGTGGCAGGGCAGTACCTCGACAACTATAACCCGGCTACCGGGGAAGTTTATTCGCTTATACCGGATTCGGATGAGCAGGATGTGGAGCAGGCGGTGCAGGCAGCAAAGGCCGCTTTCCCAGTGTGGTCTAAAATGCCGGCCGAGAAGCGTGGGCAGATCATGATGCGTATTGCGGACCTGATAGATCAGAACCTGGACCGCCTGGCCGAAGCCGAATCAACAGACAATGGAAAGCCCCTGAAGCTTGCCAAAACAGTAGACATACCGCGAGCCAGCAGCAACATGCGTTTTTACGGGACGGCCATTCAGCACTTTGCTTCCGAGGCGCATTACATGGAGGGCACCGACGCCATCAACTATACCGTACGCCACCCGCACGGCGTGGTAGGTTGCATCTCGCCCTGGAACCTGCCCCTGTACCTGTTCACCTGGAAAATTGCACCTGCTCTGGCTGCCGGAAACTGCGTGGTTGCCAAACCCTCCGAAGTTACACCTATGACGGCCTATCTGCTGTCGGAGATCTGCATGGAAGCGGGCTTGCCGGCGGGTGTACTGAACATTGTGCATGGCTACGGGCATAAAGTGGGCGCTGCCATCACGGCTCATCCTAAAGTGCCGGTTATCTCGTTTACGGGCGGCACTGCCACTGGCCGAACGATTGCTGCTACAGCGGCTCCGATGTTTAAAAAGTTATCACTGGAATTAGGGGGTAAGAACCCGAACATCATCTTCGCTGACTGCGACTTTAATAACGCGCTGCATACTTCCATCCACTCCTCGTTTGCCAACCAGGGACAGATATGCCTTTGTGGCTCCCGCATTTTTATAGAGCGGCCGCTGTACGAAAAATTCCGGGATGCCTTTGTAGAGAAGGTAAAAGCCATGCAAGTAGGCGACCCAATGGAAGAAGGCACTAAAATGGGAGCTGTGGTGTCGGAGCAGCACATGCAGAAGGTGCTTTCTTATATTGAGCTGGCCAGACAGGAAGGCGGTACTGTACTTACCGGAGGCCATCAGGTGCAGGTAGCCGGCCGTTGCACGAATGGCTGGTTTATAGCCCCAACTATAGTGGAAGGGCTGCCTTACAACTGCCGCACCAACACCGAAGAGATCTTCGGCCCTGTGGTGACGCTCACACCTTTCGACACGGAAGAAGAGGTGATCCGATACGCTAACTGCACCGACTACGGCCTTTCCGCCACTATCTGGACAAATAATCTGCAGCGGGCGCACCGCGTAGCACACCAGGTACATGCCGGCATCATCTGGGTAAACACCTGGCTCCTCCGCGACCTAAGAACACCTTTCGGAGGCATGAAAAATTCCGGTGTTGGCCGGGAAGGCGGTTTTGAAGCGCTCCGCTTCTTTACAGAGCCGCAAAATGTTTGTGTGAAGCTGTAGGGGTATACTGCTGATTAGCTTTTACACTATTAAGTAGCAGGCACGCACAGGAGCGCAGAAGTTGCAAGAGATTTGATTTAGGCTTTACCCAAACCCGCTCTGCTGCGTACCTTTGCCCGATGGACTTTAGAACAAGAAGACTGGCCGTTACGCTTCGCAACCAGCTAAACTATCCTTTGCAATTTAACCCCTTTGTATTCAGTAAGATATTTTTGCTGTGGGTAGCTATCGGGATAGTGGGCGGGCTTATTGCCGGATTTTACTGGACGGTGCTGGAAACGTTGCTGCACCTGCTGGCACCGGTGCAGGGGCTTTGGGTGATACCCTTGATGGGGGCGGCAGGTCTGCTGGCCGGACTGGTGATCCACAAATTAGGCGATCCCGGCGAGATGGACCTGATCGTAAACAACATCCGCTTTAAGGGCGGCCATCTGGAGCCGAAAAACAACCCTTCCATGATCTTGTCGTCGTGGCTGTGTATTGCCAGTGGCGGCAGCGCCGGGCCCGAGGCCCCACTGGTGCAGGTAGTAGGCTCTACGGGTACTTTTATCGCCAAAAAGTTAAAGATTAGGGGCGAAGACCTGCGTTCGCTAACTATAGCCGGTATGGCTGCGGCTTTTACGGCTCTCTTCGGCGCGCCCCTGGGTGGCACCTTATTCGCGCTCGAAATCCTGCACCACAAGCACGTAGTAGAATACTACCAGGCCCTTATACCTGCGTTTGTAGCCAGCTGCTCCAGCTACGTCATTTTTATTCTGATCACGCACATCGGCATTGGTCCCACCTGGAACTTCCCGGTATACTCTACGCCCGAGCTCAACGACTTTTTCTATGCCATGCTTTATGCCCTGGCAGGTACCGCAACTGGCTGGCTCTTTATTTTTATTGTGCGTTACTGCCGGGCCGGGTTTCAGAAGTTCAGAGTACCGATTTACATCAAGATGGCTGTAGGTGGCCTGCTGATTGGTGCTATTGCGTACTATGTGCCGCTGTCGCGTTACTTTAGCCACGATGAGCTGAATGTGCTGCTGGAGGAGCAGTTTACGCTGGAGTTTCTGCTTGTACTGTTAGTAGCTAAAATCTTTGCGATTGCACTCACCGTTACCTCAGGCTGGCGTGGCGGCTTTATTATTCCGTTGTTTTTTGTAGGCGCTACCGTAGGCCTGATCGTGAATGCTGCTTTCCCGGGACAGAACCTGCCCCTTATACTTGTCAGTTGTATGGCAGCAATCAACGCCTGTGTTACCCGCACGCCTATCAGTACCATTATCCTGCTCTCCACCTTAACCGGCTTTCACCATTTTATCCCGATTATGTT
>DATBUF010000088.1:0-1771 GCA_036516435.1 Pontibacter sp. | reverse complement strand
GCTTTTCTAAATCGAAGCAGGATGAAAACGAAGAAGGTGAAAACTTCCTGAGATACCTATCGGCACAGGACCTGAAGAACTTTGGTTTGATACCGGAACTGATCGGACGCTTGCCAGTACTGACGCACCTGAACCCGCTTGATAAAGAAACACTGAGACTGATTCTGCTGGAGCCAAAGAACTCAATCGTGAAGCAGTACAAGCGCCTGTTTGAGATGGAGAACATCAACCTGAGCTTTGATGAAAGTGCACTGGACTACATCGTAGAAAAAGCATCAGAATACAAACTGGGGGCTCGTGGTCTGCGCTCGATATGCGAAGGAATTATGACGGACGCCATGTTCGACTTACCATCAGAGGAAGGAACCAAGGAACTGGTAATTACCGGCGACTACGCCCGCGAGAAGTTCGAAAAGTCCAGCCTAAAGCAGCTGAAAGTAGCGTAAGTTATACTTATAGATAAAACAAAACTCCCCGATAGTTAACCTGCCGGGGAGTTTTGTTTTATAGTTATAGTTTAGCTTGCTGTGCCCTCACTCCTACCGCTCTTTCGGACTTCTTAGTCCGAAAGCCCTCTGCCGAGGATTTCCTAATCCTCGTGTTCAGGTAACGCGGATTAGGAAATCCGCTTCAGGCTAAGTTTCGGACAAGGATATCCGAAATAGCAAATAGAGACCGTGAACTATAGTTTGCAGAGGCTAGAGGCCCAAACTATAGTTTAATCCAGGTCCCGGTCGCCGCGCTTTAGTTCTTCAACAGAGCGCATTACCTTATCTTTCAGTCCTGACTTATACTTCTCCAGTTTATCAGCTACGGCAGCATTGGTTGTGCCGATGATCTGAGCAGCTAGAATTCCGGCATTTAATGCTCCATCCAAAGCTACAGTAGCTACTGGCACGCCACCCGGCATTTGCAGGATGGATAGAACAGAATCCCATCCATCAATAGAGTTGCTTGATTTTACGGGTACACCGATTACTGGCAGGGTAGTTAACGATGCCACCATGCCAGGCAAATGGGCTGCACCACCGGCTCCGGCGATAATCACCTTCAGACCTTTTTTGCGGGCCTGCTCCGCATACTCAAACATGCGGTGCGGGGTGCGGTGCGCCGAAACTATAGTTAGCTCGTAGGGCACGCCCAGCGTTTCCAGAATCTCAGCAGCGGCATCCATTACGCGCAGGTCAGACTGGCTGCCCATGATGATGCCCACTAAGGGTTGTGTATGTGTGGTTGCTTCGGCCATAGTTTATGCTTTTACTTTAATTACGTTTCTGATCTGTTCGGCACGCTGCTGCGCCTCTTCTATAGTTTGCCCCAGCACCGTAATGTGTCCCATTTTGCGGGCAGGTCGGGTAAACTTTTTGCCATATAAATGGATGTAAACACCCGGCACAGCCAGAGCTTCCTGCAATCCTTCATATTTTGCCTCACCATCATAGCCCGGTTCGCCCAGTAAGTTCAGCATAACGGCTGCGCTTTGTATCTCGGTAGAGCCAAGTGGCAGGTTCAGGATAGCCCGCAGGTGCTGCTCGTACTGCGAGGTATAGTTTGCCTTTATCGTATGGTGGCCGCTATTGTGCGGACGAGGCGCTACTTCGTTTACCAGTATCAGCCCGTCGCGGGTCAGGAACATTTCTACAGCCAGAATACCTACCATGTCAAAAGCTTCGATTACACGGGTAGCAATCTCGATAGCGTGACGCTGTAGTTTATAGGCAACGTTGGCTGGTGCGAAAAGCGAATCTACCAGGTTGTGCTCCGGATGGAA
>DATBUF010000087.1:0-4003 GCA_036516435.1 Pontibacter sp. | reverse complement strand
GAGAAGTCGGTAGGGCGGATGGCCTCGTGTGCTTCCTGCGCGCCAGAAGATTTTGTTTTAAAGCGACGCGTTTTTACAAACTTCTCTCCGAATGAATGCTGAATGGCATTAGCTGCACCTGAAATAGCTTCTTCCGACAGGTTTACTGAGTCGGTACGCATGTAGGAGATTTTACCGGCTTCGTACAGGCGCTGCGCTACCGTCATGGTTTGTGCCACCGAGAAGTATAGTTTGCGGCTGGCTTCCTGCTGCAGGGTAGAGGTCGTAAACGGTGGAGCAGGGCTGCGTTTCAGCGGCTTTTTCTCCAGGTTCTCGATGGTATAGTTGGCGCCCAGGCACTTTTCTAAAAAGGCCTGCGCTTCTTCTTCAGTTTTAAACTTGGTGGGCAGCTCGGCCTCTAAAGTGCGGCCCTGCACATCAAAAGCTGCCGTAATCCTGAAAGTAGCCTCAGCCTTATGACGCTCTATTTCACGCTCACGCTCTACTACCAAACGCACCGCTACCGACTGCACCCGGCCAGCCGAAAGACCAGTTTTGATCTTTTTCCAGAGTACCGGCGACAGCTCGAAACCAACTAAACGGTCGAGGATACGGCGGGCCTGTTGCGCATTTACCAGGTCCATGTCAATGCTGCGGGGCGAACTGATGGCGTTCAGGATGGCATTTTTGGTGATCTCCCGGAAAACGATGCGGCGAATTTTAGTATCGTTCAGGTTCAGGGCTTCGGTCAGGTGCCACGAAATGGCTTCTCCTTCGCGGTCATCATCCGATGCAAGCCATACGGTTTCTGCTTCTTTTGCCAGTTTACGGAGCTGGGCCACTACCTCTTTCTTATCACTGCTGATAACATAGGTTGGCTTAAACCCATTCTCTATATCAATGGCATTGTTGTCCTTAGGCAGGTCGCGTACGTGGCCGAAGCTCGATTTTACAACGAAATCTTTCCCTAAATACCCTTCTATTGTTTTTGCCTTGGCAGGCGACTCTACTATGACTAAGTTTTTTATCATGCTTTGCTTTCCAACCGGTCTGAGCTCAAATTTGCCCAAAGTTCATATTTTTTTTTAAACTATTACAACCTCTCTTGTACAACATAGGTTTAATAGTGCTTAACTTACCTCAGTAAACAGGCTCTTTTTCATAGCAACTATACGGTTATACCCGCAAAACCTATGCGACGATTGCTCTTTATCTGCCGCCATGCAGAAACTTGTGACCCTTACCTGCTGCAGCCCGATTTTGAGCGGGAGCTGACTCCCGAGGGTATACGGCAGGCACACGAAACCGGAAGATGGCTCCGGGAACATTACCAGAAAGTGGATGCCGTCGTATCCAGCCCGGCCCGGCGTGCCGGCGCCACTGCACGTATTCTGGCTGGCAGGCTATACTTCGATGAAGAACGGATCCAGTATGATCCGGAAATTTATAACCCGAAAGAAACCCAGTTGCTGAACAGCATCGCTAAGCTGCCCACCTCGGTGAGCAGCGCATTGGTGATATCGCACAATCCTGCGCTTACACAGCTGCTCAGAACCCTGGTCAACAAGAGCTTGCCTTACCTGGAGACCGGCCAGGTTGCAGCAGTGGCCCTTACTTTAGATAGCTGGGAGGAAATCTACATTGCCTCCGGTGAGCTGTTGTCAAGCAATCTGGAATATAGTCATTAGCCTGTAAACTTTTGCCGAAAGCTGTTTTATGCTTAGATTAGGGGCTGCGGCCATAGTTGCGGCATAGATTCCAACAGATAATCATATGGGAACAACCACAGTAGCTGTCATCAACCAGAAAGGCGGCACCGGTAAAACAACAACAACCATCAACCTTGGCAGTGCGCTGAGCAAACTGGGGAAACGCGTGCTCCTGGTAGACCTGGATCCCCAGGCCAACCTCTCTTACTCGCTTGCTGTAACCGACACCAAAGCGACGCTGGCCGATGCCTTTCTGGGGAACAACAGCATGCAGGAGATATTGGTGCAAAAAGATGGTCTCTGGATTGCTCCCGGCTCAAACGAACTGGTAGATGTAGAGATTTCGCTTGTTGCGCAGCCTGAGCGGGAAAACTTTCTGCGCACCATGCTCAAGGATCTGAAAGGCTTCGATTATATTTTGATTGACTGCCCTCCCTCGCTGTCGGTGCTCACGCTGAATGCGCTGACTGCCTCCGACGAGGTGCTTATTCCGTTGCAGATGGAAGTGCTCACATTGCAGGGGCTCGACCAAATACTGAATACAGTAGAGAAAATAAAAAAAGCCTTTAATCCGAAACTTAAAATTAAGGGGATCGTAGTGGTGATGTTTGATATACGTAGAAAGTTGAGCCAGGAGGTACTCGAGTATCTGCGTGAAAATGTAAAGGAGCACATCTTTAAACAAAACATACGCCTGAATGTTAAATTAGCCGAAGCCCCATCCTTTGGGAGAAGTATCATGGATTATGACGCCGCATCAAACGGTGCCAAAGACTACAAAGCGCTGGCCGAGGAGTTTATTTCGCGGTAAGCAACACAGCATCAACATTTGAACAACTCAGTTAAATTGATTAATTTGCAATACGAATATCCTGTGCCCGGGCCGTATATCCTGGAAAACACAGCATATGCGCTTTATTTTAGTGCAACTAAATTAGTAACTCAACACAACATATATGGCCTTAGGTAAAAACTTGAAGTTGAGCAAAGACAAGCTCATCAGTGATGTAGAAGGCAGTACCGCTGATGTGCCGGCTCCTAAAACTGGAGGTGCAAGAAAAGCACCGGCAGCAACTGATGCCCCGGATGCAACTATAGCTGTAGATGCTGCTACTCCACGCTCTTCCGGTTCAAAAGATGTACCTGCCGCTCCTAAAAAAGGTGGCGATGCCAGAGCTGCAGATGAAAAACTGCTGCAGAGCCCTGAGTATATTAACGAGCAGCTGAACAAGGTGCTTTATGCACTGGATGCCTTTAAGAAAGGTGACATTTCAGTGCGCTTAACCAAACAGAACAACGACATTTTCGCCGAAATAGCAGAAGCTTATAACTCGATGGTGGAGATGATCGGTGGTGTGGGTGGCGAGGTGTCCCGCATTTCGAAAGTGGCCGGTGTGGAGGGTAACCTGAAAGCCCGTGCTTCTGCAGAAAACGCTTCCGGTTTCTGGAAGGACATGATCAACAACATTAACGGCCTCGTGGATTCCATCGCGGTTCCGGTATTGGAAGTAGGTAAAGTACTGAAAAATATCTCGCGCGGTAACCTCGACGAAACCTTCCAGATCCCGGTATCCGGTGACTTTAAGGTCATGGCCGAAACTATAAACCGTACCATCGACAACCTGAACCTGTTTGCAGGGGAGGTAACCCGTGTGGCACTGGAGGTGGGTACCGAAGGTAAACTGGGCGGCCAGGCATCGGTACCAAACGTAGCTGGTGTTTGGAAAGACCTGACCGACAATGTAAATACGATGGCGGCCAACCTGACGCTACAGGTGCGGGACATCTCAAACGTGGCAACGGCGGTGGCGAAAGGTAACCTGACCCAGAAGATCTCGGTGGATGTACGGGGTGAGTTTGCCCAGCTGAAGGACAACATGAACCAGATGGTGGACTCGCTGAACATCTTTGCCGATGAGGTAACCCGTGTGGCACGTGAAGTGGGTACTGAAGGTAAACTGGGTGGCCAGGCAAAAGTGCCGAATGTAGGTGGTGTTTGGAAAGAACTGACCGATAACGTAAATACCATGGCCAGCAACCTGACCTCTCAGGTGCGTGACATTGCCAATGTATCTACGGCGGTAGCAAAAGGCGACCTGACTCAAAAGATCACAGTAAATGTGCGTGGCGAGATGGGTGAGCTGAAAGAGAACATCAACCAGATGGTGGACTCGCTCAACATCTTTGCAGGGGAGGTAACCCGTGTGGCACGTGAGGTAGGTACCGAAGGTAAACTGGGCGGACAGGCGAATGTGCCGAAAGTAGAAGGAACCTGGAAGGAGCTTACTGAAAACGTAAACCTGATGGCCTCGAAC
>DATBUF010000086.1:0-1724 GCA_036516435.1 Pontibacter sp. | reverse complement strand
AACAACCACCTTTCCTACGACGATTTTGCCATCCTGTACCGTACAAATGCGCAGTCCCGGGCTATGGAAGAGGCCCTGCGCCGTATGAACATCAAGTATAAAATTGTAGGTGGCCTGTCGTTTTACCAGCGCAAGGAGATCAAAGACCTGATTGCCTACCTGCGCTTAACAGTGAACCCGAACGACGAGCAGGCGCTGCGCCGCGTCATCAACTACCCGAAACGCGGTATCGGCGAAACGACAGAGTCGAGGATATTTGTAACGGCTGATGAAACCAACCATAGTGTGTGGGAAGTGGTGCAGAATGCCAGCCAGCTCATGGGCAACCGCGTAGGCACAGCCATCGAAAACTTTTCGCTTATGATCCGGGAGTTTGCGATTATGGCTGAGCAGAATGATGCCTTTGAAGTAGCCAAGCACGTGGCCAAGCGCTCCGGAATAGTAGACGACCTGTATCAGGATAAAACCGTGGAAGGCCTTGCCCGCTACGAGAACATACAGGAATTGCTGAATGGTATTAAAGAGTATGTAGACGACCCGGAGAAGGAAGATAAAAGCCTTTCCGCATTTTTGCAGGATATTGCCCTGGTAACCGATGCCGATACCAAAGAAGATCTGGACGGGGAGTTTGTAACGCTGATGACCATTCACTCGGCAAAAGGCCTGGAGTTTAAGAACGTGTTTATAGTTGGGATGGAAGAAAACCTGTTCCCGAGCCAGATGATGCTGAACTCCCGCGCCGACCTGGAAGAAGAACGCCGCCTGTTTTATGTAGCCATAACGCGTGCCGAAAAGAAATTATACTTAACTTACGCCACCAGCCGCTACCAGTGGGGTAACCTGCGTGCCTGCGAAAAAAGCCGCTTTTTAGACGAGATAGATCCGAAGTACCTGAACTTTAAATACGGGGAAACCGGCAATGTGGCAACCAATAGTGTGTTCGAACGCGTATTGCAACGCAAGAGCAGCATCAGCAGCCTGGTGCAGGCACCACCCCGCAAACAGGCTGCAACCGCTTACACTGCTCCCGCTGACTTTAAACCAAGCGACACCAGCAACCTGGCTGCCGGCATGAAAGTAGAGCACCCTAAGTTCGGGTTTGGCACCGTAACGCTGGTTGATACACAGGGCAACAGTACCAAGGCAACTATAAACTTCGACGAAGTAGGTGATAAAACCCTGCTCCTGAGCTTCGCAAAACTTCGGATACACAGCTAAAGCTGTAATTATGAATTAGGAATGGGTTGCATTGCACTATCTTTTTCCGGTGCGACCTTTATACATTCATTTAAAACTATAGTTCGTAAGTCTGAATTCTTAACCGGTAATTTTTAATTTGTAATTCTTAACTGATAATATGGAAGCTAGTACCTCCTTTAAGCAAGAACTGCTGCTACGCGAATATGGCCGTAACGTGCAGGATCTTGTAAATCATATACTTACTATACAGGACAGAGCCGAGCGCACGCGTTTGTCGCAGTTGCTGATAAACCTGATGGCCAAGCTGAACCCGCAGCTCCGCGATACCCAGGACTACCAGCAGAAACTCTGGAACCACCTGTTTGTAATGTCGGGCTCCCAGCTGGATGTGGACGCTCCTTACCCGCTCAGCGCCATGGAGTACCTCAACGACAAGCCGCAACGCATGAGCTACCCCGACGAAACACCAAAATACAAGCACTATGGCCAGAACGTAGAACTGCTGATACAGCGTGCCACAGAGC
>DATBUF010000085.1:0-4373 GCA_036516435.1 Pontibacter sp. | reverse complement strand
AGCACTACTTTGCGCCTGCCCTGCGGTGCTGGTTGTATAGCCGCAAGTTGCTTCGTTAACTGCAGGTCGCCGTGCAGCAGGTGCATGTCTATAGTTGAGGGTAGTTTACTTTCGAGCTGGGCTGCCACTTTTCGCATTTCTCCCATCCCCGGTAAAAAGCACAGCAAATCACCTTCTGGCTCCTCGGCCAGGGCTCTCCGGATGGCTTTGGGGACAAGGTTGCTCAGGCGTTCGGCAGGTCTGTTTCCGGCTGATGCTACTTCCGCAGGTGTCAGGTAATGTGTTGCTATAGGGTACTGCCTTCCCTCGCTTCGGATAACAGGTGCCTGGAGCCAGCTGGCTATAGTTGCAGTGTCCAGGGTTGCGCTCATGACCAGTATCCGAAGATCTGGCCGCAGCACTGCCTGTGCATCCAGAGCAAGGGCCAGACCAATATCTGCCTGCAGGTTGCGCTCATGAAACTCATCAAAGATAATAGCAGCTATTCCTTCCAGCGCGGGGTCGTCCTGTATCAGGCGGGTCAGGATTCCTTCGGTTACTACTTCTACCTTCGTTTTATCAGAGACTACATGCTCCATGCGGATCCAATATCCTATAGTTTGCCCGAGTGGCTCCTGCAGCAAGTCAGACATGCGTTGTGCAGCTCCGCGGGTTGCCAGGCGGCGAGGTTCCAGCACAAGTATTTTACCTGAGTTGCGCCAACCAGCCTGAAGCAAAGCCAGGGGTACCAGCGTGGTTTTACCCGCGCCGGGTGGCGCTTCCAGCACAACACGTGTATGGGTGTCGAGGGCACTGAGCAGGCGGGGCAGGGCTTCTTTTACAGGAAGATCCGGCAGATGTGAGAAAAGATCGGCTGTAGGCATAAGTACAAAGTTCTGAAATCCGGAGGAGAAAGTCAGAGTTTTGAGAAAGGGACGTAAAGAAAGACCCCACCCGGTATGCCGGGTGGGGTCTCATTGTTACTGAAGTTGTGTGCTAACTATAGTTCCGGATTACTTTTTCTTCTTGTTGGCTGAGTACCTGTAATAGAAAGTAAGCAGAGTAAGACCAGCCAGGAAGATGAATAATGCTACTATCCCCATGATCAGGAAAACTATAGTTTGCGCTAGCTTACCGTTATTTTTCCGGCCTCCTGTGCATCGTTCTGCTGACGCAGCTTACTGTGCTTACGCCCGTACAGGAAGTAGATGGCAATGCCAATAGCCATCCAGATGATGAGCCGCATCCAGGTATCGAAGCCCAGGTTTATCATCATGTAACCGCAGATCAGGATGCCTAAAATAGGTACCAGCGGCACAAACGGGGTTCTGAACGGACGCTTCAGGTCAGGGCTGGTACGTCTGAGCATGATGATGCCGGCACATACAATAATAAATGCCAGTAACGTGCCGATACTTACCAGTTCACCTAATAACCCGATCGGGAAGACCCCTGCTATGGCAGCAGCAATTACCCCTGTAATGATGGTGGCTACGTGAGGTGTATTGTAACGTGGGTGTACTTTTCCGAAGAATGCAGGAAGCAGTCCATCGCGGCTCATTGCAAAGAAAATACGGGGCTGACCCATCAGCATTACCAACACCACAGATCCAAGGCCTGCCACTGCGCCGATACCTGTAAAGAAGTACAGCCATTTAAGTGCCGGACCGGCAGCAGTAAGCGCCACCAGTACCGGGTCTGGTACGTTCAGGTTTTCGTAAGAGGTGATGCCCGTAAGTACCAGCGACATGAGTACATAAAGCAGTGTACAGATACCCAGTGAAGCAAGCATCCCGATAGGCATATCGCGTTGCGGGTTTTTAGCCTCCTGTGCGGCGGTGCTTACGGCATCGAACCCGATATAGGAGAAGAAAACTATAGCTGCGCCCTGCACAATACCGCTCCAGCCAAACCGTGTACTACCATTAGGCAGGATTTCCAATTCGGGGATAAAGGGTTGCCAGTTAGCCGAGTTTACATACTGAAAACCGAAGCCAATCACCAGCAGTACTATAGCTACTTTAACTACAACTATAACATTGTTGAACTTGGCCGACTCCTGTATCCCCAATATTAATAGCGAAGTGAGTACCAGGATGAGGATAACAGCCGGTAAATTGATAAGCGTACCGGTAGTGGTAATGCTGGTGCCGTCGTAGGCGAGTGGTGCACTGGCAACTATGGCCGGTATCTCTATTCCTAATGATTTGAGCAGGCTTACAAAGTTACCGCTCCAGCCAACAGCTACAGTAGCCGCGCTGAACAGGTACTCCAGGATAAGGTCCCAGCCAATGATCCAGGCAATAAACTCGCCCAGTGTGGCATACCCGTAAGTATAAGCGCTGCCTGCCACCGGAATCATGGAAGCAAACTCTGCATAACACAGGCCTGCAAAAAGACAGCCTAAGCCTGCAATGATGAACGAAATAACAATAGCCGGACCTGCAGCATTAGCAGCTGCAGTACCTGTGAGCACAAAAATACCGGCGCCTATAATGGCTCCGATACCGAGCATGGTCAGGTTTGAGGCAGTCAGCGTACGTTTCAGCGCATGCTCCCCGCTCTCCGACTCTTTAATGAGTTTATCGACAGATTTTGTCGCAAAGATATTTTTAGACATTATGAAAGTATAGTTTGGTGTATAGATTAGGTTTGTCGGTTGCTCAGGTGAGAAGCAACAAAGCCAGCCTGCCTATCAGAAAGCAGGAGAGAAGTATCTGTTCAAACTATAGCTAAGGGGCGTTGGGGAGAATCCGAAAGCAGGCTGTTACAGAGGCGAATGCCAGTACTGCCTTGCTAGGCTTCGGGGAGGAATATAGGGTAATAGCCAGTAAGCTCCAGGAAACGGAGGTGTAAAGAGGTTGCTGGGACTCTACAGAGGCTGCTGAAACATGTGAGGTAGAGGGTTCTGTCCAGGCTACGGGTGCGCCTTTTGTTTCGGGAGTTAGAATTTCGTCGCCCCACTCAGCAGTTGCGTAAGTTACAGGCGCGGGATGATCTGGCAGCGCAACAGCAGCAACAGAAAAGCAAAACATAGTGAGCCACAGCGTCAGGAGCAGGCTGAGTACTATGTTTTGCTTTTGTTGCATAGCAGGTGTGCTGTAAAGTGCTAACTATACCTATACTTTGTGCTGTCTTAGCTTACTGTTGTGGTAGCCATAGGCAAAATACAGCACTAAGCCAATCGCCAACCAGATCAGAAAGCGGCTCCAGTTCGTAATGCCCAGCTCTGTCATCAGGTACAGGTTCGTAAGCAGGCCCAGAACGGGTATCAGCGAAAGGTTGCGTGTAAATGAAAGCACCAGCATAATGGCTGTAATTACGATAAAGCCAAGAAGCGGCAGCTTGTGCTGAAACTCTTCCCAGCCACCCTGTGTGCTGAAAAAAGTACCGAATTCCTGCTGATTATACGCATAAAGTGTGGAAACTACTGCTATAAGTATCAGTGGAAGCGTGAATTTTGCATTTACGTAAGGCACCCGGAAGCCTTTATGCGTAGTAGTCAGCTGCTTTTGCTTTTCCTCCATAATCAGGATGCCGCCGCAAACGAGCACAAAGGCAAACAAGGTTCCTATACTTGTCAGGTCGGTAACCTCGGTCAGGTTCATGAACAGGGCAGGAATTGCCACCACAAAGCCGGTAACTATAGTTGCAAACCATGGGGTTTTGTACTTCGGGTGAATGCTGGAGAAGATTTTTGGCAAAAGACCATCACGGCTCATGCTCATCCAGATGCGTGGCTGCCCGTACTGGAACACAAGTAGCACGCTGGCCATCGCAACTATAGCACTCACGGCAACTATACCGGCAATTACATCCAGGTCTACACGCGAAAATACGAAGGCAAGCGGGTCACCAACAGCCAGTTCGTAGTAGGGTACCATGCCCGTCAGGATCAATGCTAAAATCACGTACAGCGTTGTACAGATAATCAGGGCCAGGATCATAGCACGTGGCAGGTCGCGCTGCGGGTTTTCACACTCTTCAGCTGTGGTAGAGATAGCATCAAACCCAATGTAGGCGAAGAACACAGCCGAAACACCTTTCAGGATGCCTGATATGCCATGCGGCGCAAAAGGAGACCAGTTTTCCGGATTCACGTAAAATGCACCTACAGCAATTACCAGCAGTATCACGATCAGTTTCAGCAATACGAGCAGGTTCGCCGTACGTTTCGATTCCTTAATGCCAATATACACCAGGTACGTAATCAGGAAGGTGATGGCCAGTGCCGGGATATCTGCAACCAGCCTGATGCCGCCTACAACGGGAGCATTGAGCCAAGCCAGGTAGGCCTCCTGTAGGTAACCGGGCAACTGGGCAAGTGTCTGCCCCTCTGCTATGAGTGTTGTGGCCTGATCGAACCCGCGCGAGGCGCTCAGAAAGTCCATGGT
>DATBUF010000084.1:0-4756 GCA_036516435.1 Pontibacter sp. | reverse complement strand
CGGGCCTGCAAAACTATAGTTTGAGCACCCATCGTTCTGGCTTTGTCCTCCAGGTAGTCCAGCAACAGTTTGCCTAAGCCTTTGCCCTGGTAGCTTTCGTGGATGCCCATAAAACGTAATTGCGCCTCCTGTGGGGTTTGGAGGTGCAGGCGGCAAACGCCAATAGCCTCACCGGTATCATCTACCAGCATGGCGTGTATGGCTGTAACATCGTCTTCGGCGCGTTCACTGCCTTCGGGTTGGCCCCAGGGCTGGCGCAGGGTCAGGTAACGCAGGCGATAATACTTTTCAAATTCTTGGGGAGTAGCTGGCTCTATAAGGTGCATCTGTTAATGGCTGAATTGTTTAATTGTTAAATGGTTGGTGGCTGACATTGCGTGAGGGATAGAGTGGTTGTTTGAGCTCCTATAGTTGGGCATCAACTATAGAGCGAGCCACGAAAGCCCGACGGCCCAGCCGGCACGCCCAAACTATAGTTGTAATGGCCTGATCTATAGCTGTAGTATGCTTTTAACTATAGCTGATGTATACTTTGGCGGGTCTTCAGATTATACTTGCACCCCGCAAAATTTTACCTGTCGCTTACTTTACGTCGGCCCTTGGCAACGCACCACCTCAAACAATGCAACAATTTAGCCATTCAGCAATTAACCATCAACAATTAAGGTTTTCAGGCTAACTTTGTTGCTTTGTTTGAGTAAATCAGTTTCAGAAAAATAAAGCTTTATACCGCTATGGCATCATTTGATATTGTAAGCAAGGTAGATCCGCAAACGATGGACAACGCTGTGAATACGGCGCGCAAAGAGATCATGAATCGCTATGATTTCCGGGATACAAAGGGCAGCCTGGAGTACGACAAAAAGGCAAGCGAAGTGAAAATTACCATGGAAAACGACATGCGTGTGCAGCACACCGAAGACGTGCTGATGAGCAAAATGGTGAAGCAGGGACTGGATGCGACTGCCCTCGATTTCTCGAAGGAGGCTTACCAGAGCGGCGCCATGGTGAAGAAGGAAATAAAGGTGAAAGCCGGTATTGATAAGGAGACTTCTAAAAAGATCATGAAGCTGATAAAAGACAGCAAGATCAAGGTATCGGCAGCGATGATGGATGAAACCATACGTGTAACGGGTAAAAAAATAGACGACCTGCAGCAGGTAATTGCCCTGATGCGCACTAACAGCGAGGAGATTGGCATGCCGCTGCAGTTCGTGAACATGAAAAGCTAGTTCCTGCTGCAGGCCGAATGTTGATTGCCGGGTGACAGATTTTCTTAAATTGCTCCCCTCTTTTACACCAAAACACGTTTATGTGCAGGCTGGCTCCCCCGAAAAAAACAGCGGACCGCCTAAGTAAGTATACTTACAGCATTTACTGTTCAGCAACAAGCAATTTAAACTATGGAGATATTTGCCAACCCGGATACCTGGATCAGTTTACTGACACTTACGTTTATGGAAGTGGTGCTGGGCATCGACAACATCGTTTTTATATCGATTATAGTTAACCGGCTGCCAAAAGACCAGCAGGCAAAAGGGCGTAATCTGGGCCTGTTGCTGGCACTGGGCTTCCGGATTTTGCTGCTGCTCTTCATCAGTTTTATTGTGCATGCCAAAAAGCCGCTGTTTACCCTGGACCTGCCGTTTACCGACTATATGCAGGAAGTGTCGTGGCGCGATATTATCCTGTTTGCGGGTGGCTTGTTCCTGCTGGCTAAAAGCACGACCGAGATACACAACAAACTGGAAGGCGAAGAAGAAACGCAGGGTACTGCCAAAGCTACAGTAACGCTGGGCAAGATCCTGATCCAGATCATCCTGATCGATATTGTGTTCTCTTTTGACTCTATTTTAACAGCGGTTGGCCTGGTAGACCACGTAGAGATCATGATTGTGGCGGTGATTATTTCGATGGGTATTATGATGGCTTTCTCCAAGTACGTGAGCGATTTTGTGAACAAGCGCCCGACTGTAAAAATGCTGGCCTTGTCGTTCCTGCTCCTGATCGGGGTAATGCTGGTAGCCGAGTCTTTCCACTTCGAGATACCAAAAGGCTACATCTACTTTGCCATGTTCTTCTCGCTGATGGTAGAAATGCTGAACCTGAAGCTGCGCAAAAAAACAGAGCCTGTGCATCTGCGGCAGAGCGAGGTTATAGACAACGAATAACCTTTGTTGTCAACTATAGAAAAGCGGCACTTTCCGGAAAGAGAGTGCCGCTTTTTTTGTGCTATTGCTACTACTGTACAGGGAATGACGTAATTACTTATATTAGATGTTCAATATATAACCGCAATCCGCTGCCGCCTATGAAATTCAGACACAATGCTGTTGCCTCGGTTGTTTTGCTGGCCCTGGTCAGTTTCTCGTTGCTGAGCATCTTTTTGCTGATGCCACCTGCGCCTGTACCAGCTTCGGCACCAGCTACAGAATTCTCGGCAGGTCGGGCCATGCAGCACGTAAACCAGATTGCGGCAGAGCCGCACGCCATGGGTACCGCAGCACATGCACGCGTCAGGAATTACCTGCAGCAGCAGATGCAGGCGTTGGGCCTGAAACCGCAGGTGCAGGAGGCAACTATAGCCTATGAACAGGGCGCTGGCGCAACAGCCGGTTATGTGTATAACTTACTGGGCCGCCTGAAAGGTACGGGCACCGGCAAGCAGGCCATTCTCCTGATGGCCCACTACGATTCGCAGCCTAACGCCCGTGGTGCCGGCGACGATGGGGCCGGTGTGGCCGCTATTCTCGAAACTATACGGGCCCTGAAGCAGGAGCCGCCACTGCAGCATGATGTAATTGTACTGCTGACAGATGGGGAAGAATATGGACTGTTTGGCGCGAGAGCTTTTCTGCAGCATGCCTGGGCAAGAGATGTAGCGTTGGTGCTGAATGTGGAGGCCCGTGGCAACAGTGGCCCCAGCATGACCTTTGAAGTGAGTCCGCAGAATGGGTGGGTCGTAAAGCATTTTATCAAAGCGGCTCCTTACCCCTTTGTAAGTTCGCTGGCCTACGAAATCTACAGCCGCATGCCCAACGATACTGATTTCACAATTTTTAAAGATGCGGGTTACACCGGACTCAACTCCGCTTTTATAGATGGATTTGTGCATTACCACAAGCTTACCGACTCTCCTGAAAACCTGAACCAGGGCAGCCTGCAGCAACATGGCAGTAACATGCTTGCCCTGGTGCGCCACTTCGGACATATTCCACTTGTAAAAACCAAATCGCCGGATACAGCTTTCTTCAATTTTATAGATGGCTGGGTCGTAAATTACCCGGTCGGGCTTAATATTCTGTGGATAGGCCTGGCTACGCTGCTGCTGATGGTAACTATAAAGGTTGCCATCCGGAAACAAGCGGCTACAGGAAAGCAGATTGCCGCAGGAGCCGGCATTTACCTGCTATTGTTGGTTGTAGTGGTAGGCCTGTTTATACCTGTTAACAAGCTTGTACTGCAACTTTTGCCGCTCACGCACGGGCACAATGGTGTGTATGGTTCCGATCACTTTTTGGTGGCTTACCTGTTGCTGGCGCTGGGTGTGTTTATGCTGCTGAGCTGGCTGGCCCTGCGTTGGTTACCGCTGTTTCCGCTGCTGCTGGGGGTGTTCATCCTCCAGTTTATACTGATGGCCGGACTGTACCTGGCTGTGCCTGCTGCTACATACCTGCTGCTCTTTCCGCTGCTGTTTAGCATGGGTGGTGCGCTGCTGGTGCTCATGCAGGACCTGTTGCAGAAGCCTGAGGTATGCTGGCCCTATGCACTTATTCTTTTAGCCGCAGCCGTGCCTGCCATTTTTATACTAATGCCGCTGGTGCATGTGGTATTCGTAGCTTTTGCATTGCAGCTTCCGATTGGGGCTATGGCGCTGTTTGTGCTGCTGCTTGGATTGTTGCTGCCCCTGCTGGTTATTCTGGAACGTAGCTATAGTTGGCGTTTCCTGCCGTTGCTGCCACTGTTGCTGCTCGTGGCCGGCGTATTGCAACTGGTGCAGGCCGTTAATGGCGAAAAGCCAACACCTACCCGCCCGCTGCACAGCCATGTTGCTTACTATCAGAACACCGACAACAATACAGCTTTCTGGGTATCTGCTTTTCAGCGTACCGATGACTGGAACCGGCAGTTTTTTACAGCACCTGCAACCGGACCCCTGACAGAACTATACCCACACGCGCAGCGCCTGTATCTGAAAAACAAAGCCACGCCTACTAACCTGCTCCCGCCCGTAGCCGAAGTGCTGAAAGACTCCGCTGCCGGAGACGAACGGGTGCTCAGGATCAGGCTGTTTTCGCCGCGGGGGGCAGCCCACCTGGAAGCCGTATTACAACCGGCTACTGCCGGTGCCCTGCAAAGCGTTGCATTAAATGGGGTGCTGCTGCCGCAAACAACATCCGGCCAAAATACGCCTGCTTACCACATCCGCTACTATGGTTTGCCACTCTCCAAAGATGCCGTTCTGGAAGTAAACCTGAGAAAAGATACCCCGCTTCAGCTGCTGCTGTACGACCACTCGCTGGCCTTGCCGCAGGAGTTGATCCGTGTACCCCCGCCTGCCTACGTTATACCGGAGCAGGGCCGCGACAGCAATATAACCGTAGTGCGCAAAAGCTATAGTTTCTGATGCGTTTTAATCTAAAGAAGGCGTAGCTGTATTTTTAGATGGAAATTTACCTGAATCAAATCTTTAGGCTAAGTTAGCGGGTATAGCATGAGTTAAATCAGCCACCCGGATATGTTGTGCCAGAAGTTT
>DATBUF010000083.1:0-2899 GCA_036516435.1 Pontibacter sp. | reverse complement strand
TTTGGTGATGAACTTATACGTAAATACGGTGTTCTGCTGCCCGATGCGGTGCGCCCTGTCTACGGCCTGTGCCTCTACGGCAGGGTTCCACCAGGGGTCAAGTATGAACACATAGTCGGCTGCTGTCAGGTTAAGGCCCACGCCACCTGCTTTCAGCGATATCAGGAACACTTGTATGCTTTCGTTTTGCTGGAAAAGCTCGACCTGCTCGTGGCGGTTTTTAGTGTTCCCATCAAGGTAAGCAAAGGTTATCCCGCGCTCCTGCAAGGCCTGCCGCACAATCTCCAGGTGCTTCACAAACTGACTGAATATAAGGACTTTGTGCCCTTTACCTACTACATTCCGGGTCATGCGCACCACTTCCTTTATCTTCCCTGATTCTCCTTCATAGTTCGGGTCAGCCATCAGCGGGTGGTTGGCGATCTGGCGCAGCTTCATCAGGCCCTGCAAGAGCATAAACTGGGTATTGCCCGGCCCGTTCTCTTCCAGGCTGGTTAAGATCTTGTTGCGGTAGTAAGACTTGGTTTCTTCGTAAGCACGCTCCTGCTCCTCCGTCATGTTGCAGAAGGTGGTATGCTCTATTTTCTCCGGCAGCTCCTTCGCCACCTGCGATTTATGCCTGCGCAGTATAAATGGCTTGATGAGTGCATGCAGTTTGCGGGTTTTCTGCTCGTCTTTTTCTTTCTCTATCGGCTTCAGAAACTCGTTCCGGAAGAAATGCTGATTGCCCAGCAAACCCGGATTGATGAACGACATCTGCGACCACAAGTCCATGGTGCTGTTCTCGACAGGCGTACCGGTAAGTATAAGCCGGTGCTTTGCTTTAAGCGAGCGCACAGCCTTTGAAGTAGTAGAATCCGGGTTCTTGATCGCCTGCGACTCGTCCAGAATGATGTAATCGAAGTAATACTGCTTCAGCAACTCGGCATCGAGGCGCACAATGCCATAGGAGGTAAGCACCACATCATATTCCTGGAACTGGGCAATATCCTTGTTGCGGTACGTGCCGGTATAAGTAAGTATGCGCAGGTCGGGGGTAAATTTGCGGGCCTCATGCAGCCAGTTATAAATCAGCGAAGTAGGCATCACCAGCAGTGTAGCCGACTCTGCTCCATGCTCTTTCCGGCGCTGCAGCATGGCCAGGGTTTGCACAGTCTTCCCCAGACCCATATCATCAGCAAGGCAACCACCGAACTTATAGTTCTGCACAAAATGCAACCAGTTGTACCCAGCCTTCTGGTAAGGGCGTAGCTCTCCTCTAAAACCTGCCGGCATGGGCTGGTCTTCTATCGTTTCAAACTCACGAAGTTTCTCCAGCTTGTGACTCATGGTTACAGTTGCCAGGTTGCCGTTGTTCAGGTCGTTTACCAGGGCCATGTGGTGCTTGCGCAGGGTCAGTTGCTCGTTGCCCTCCGAGAAAGCAAACAGCTCAATATACTGCGTAAACCATTCATCCGGAATAATGGCTATTTGTCCGTTTGGCAGCAGGAACTCATTATTTTTAGTGAGAATGTGATTTTTAAGCCTGATAAACGGAATAGCGAACTCCCCGAACCTGACAGTGCCATGTATGTCAAACCAGTCGTTTGTTTCCGTTATACCTACTTCTACAGACACATCGCCTACAAAATAGTTCTTCCCGCTCTTGTCCGATTGCTGTATCGTATAGCCTTTCTGTTCCAGCTCGGGTACCTGTGCTCCCAGCCAGGCAAAGGCGGCACCTTTCTCCAGCACAGCCTTCCCGTTCTTTAGTTCCAGCCCCCGGCTATTAAGCTCTTTGCAGATTTCTTTCTCCCGGGCGGTATCACGCGTAAGCCTATGGAAAATATAGGAATCTGCTGTCTTGGCCAGGTGCACACTTACCTTTTTACTCTCAGCTGCATCCACCATGTGTCCGCCATAGCTATAGTTTAGCTCGAACAGGATCTTGTCAGGTGCCCGATCTGCCCGGGCATCCGGCTCGCCCTGTAACAGCAGCTGTGGCACACTGGCAGCCTTTATTGTTGAAAAAGTAAGGAGTGGCTTCGGAGTATATTTTTCCGCACGTATCTCAAACCCTTTTGCATAAACATCAAAAGACTCTACCAGCGGGGTTACAAACTTCTGGTAATAGTTCTCTTCAATAGAGCGGGGGATGGCAATAAACCTCTTATTCAGGAAGGGCTGCAGCTTTTTACCATCTACCGGCTTATCAAAACTATAGACTGTATCGTTCAGCATCAGCCAGGCTGGTTCGTAACAAAGCAGCGCAGCACCTTTATACATAAACTCCAGCTTCTGGCCGGCATATTTTATAGTTGGGAAGTAGTGGGTATTATCCTCGTTGCGCCTGAAGTGGAACAGGATAGATGCTTTTTCAGGAGCAAAGGTGATTTTACGCCAGGTGGGCTCACCATCTTTGCCCATGATGTAGGTCTGCTTGGTGCGCAGCAGCTCCATAATTTTGCCCATGCGCGTCTGCACATAGCGGCTTATCGTTTCCTGCAGTGCTTTATCGCCTTTTTCGGGATCATATACTTTCAGGAAGAAATCTGCTACCGACATTTTCTTCGGCGAGAACCTTTTCAGCACCACGTCCTGCTGTATCTGGTCCATCAGCGCGATCAGCTTAAAATCGCTGGCATCGAGGCGGTCGGCAAACTCATCGGCATTTTTAGCAGAGATGTTCTGATGCTGGAAGGTGAGCTCGCCACGGGAATTTACCTGCACCACGAAGGACTCAAACAGGTACCCGAGATACTCGTGCTCAAAAAGGGAATAAACTACCTGAAAAGGCTGCGTGGTAAAAACTTTCATGCCAGATACAGTTTCGGGCTTCGAATTTACCCATATTTCCGGTCAGAACCTATTAAATACGGGCATTCAGACTACTGAAAAGTACATTTTCAGTCATTAACCT